>JAKAZV010000166.1 GCA_021826505.1 Acidobacteriota bacterium
ACAAACAACCAGGTGAAGCAGCATAGCCATATTCATGTGACTTTGCTTTACTCCAGCCGAACAGCACCATTTTTGAGGCCGGTTTGAATGAAATATTTGCTCGACACCCATATATGGCTTTGGAGCATGTCTGAACCTCGCAGGCTTTCCCGGCGCGTGCGGAATATATTGCAGCGGCCGGAGCATCAGATCTGGCTTTCACCCATCAGTGTCTGGGAAGCATTATTACTGCATGCCAAACACAGGATTCAACTGCCCGCGAAGCTTCACGATTGGCTGCCTGCGGCACTGGCCTCATTTCGTCAAGCGCCCATGACCCATGCCATCGTATTAGCCGCCCATGAGCTGCCCACAAATCACCCTGACCCCGCAGATCGTTTTCTGGCGGCCACGGCACAGGTGATGGATTTGACATTGATCACGTCAGACCAGCGTTTGCTGGAACTCGACGGCGTAACCCTACTCGCGAATTCAATCTAAGGCGGGCTTTCAAGGCCCAGCCGTAAACCGTTTATCATGGAATGAAGCAGCTTTGCCGTGGCGCCATCGTCTAGCGGCCCAGGACGTCGCCCTCTCAAGGCGAAGATCGCGGGTTCGAATCCCGCTGGCGCTACCAAAATCATTTTCCACGCTTCTTCACTTCCCCGGTTCTCCAGCCGTTGCTATTGCCATTTTTCCCTTTCACCGCCGCGCCGCATTTTCGTCCTGGCTGCCCACCCAGCCGCGCATGCTGGCTTCATTTTCATCATCCAGGGCTTCGTTTAAACACTGCAGCGTGCTGATAACTTGGCTGGCGTCAATTTCCCAGTACGCCCGCCGCAGCCAGTCAATCAAGATGCGGCGAAAGACGGTGGTTTTGGGCAGCGTGGCGTCAAATTCTTTCTGAAAATCCCGGAGCGCATGCTCCAGATCCGGCGCGCCGGAAGACATAATGACCTGAGTCGCGGGCGATATTCGCTTCACCAGGCCGGCCAGAACCAGGCCGTCGTTGGCGCGGCCCAAATTGAGGCCGGTAATGACGACGTCGGGTTTTTCCAGTTGCGCCAGCCGCAGCGCGTCCTCGATCGTATGCGCGGTTATCACCCGATGACCGGCATGGCGCAGGATTTCGGCATTGAGCTCGACCGTGGCCGGATCGTCATCCACGACCAGAATGCCGCGGGCCGGCATAGCAGATTAGATGCGGAAGAACTATAAGCAACGAATCCCGGCTTTTTGCCGATTATTCCATAAACGTTTTGACATAATCATCGCCGCTGTTCATCAGCTGGTGCCCATCGCCATCGAACCAGACCTTGCCCTCCCGCAGCAGCAGAAACGAAGTATGGCTGCGTTCGGGCGCGGCCGCGCGCAGGCGCCGGTTCTGCGTGTCCCAGACGTGAGTGGCCAGTAAATACGCGTCCTGGAGACGGTGGGTGACCAGCAGCGAGGTGACATTATTTTCGTCCCGCAGCTTGATGATCAGCTCCATGATCGTGGTGGAAGTGATGGGATCAAGACCGCCGGTGGGGGAATCGTAGAGCATGACCTCGGGCTCGCTGCTGAGGGCGCGGGCGATGGCCACCCGCCGCTTCATGCCGCCCGAAAGCTCGCCCGGCATTTTATCAATCGCCTCTTCCAGCTCCACAAAGCTCAACGCCCGCCGCACCCGCTGTTCGATGGTGTCTTCGGTTAACTCGTGCTCTTCCCGCAGCCGGTAGGCGACATTTTCGCGCACGCTGAGCGAATCAAAAAGCGCGCTTTCCTGGAACACCATGCCGATATGGCGGCGCAGCGCGAAAAGCCGGCTTTCGGGCAAATCGCTGACCGGCTGGCCCAAAACCCAGACGGCGCCGGAATCCGGCCGCTGCAGACCGAGGGCCAGCTTCAACAGCAGAGTTTTGCCCGAAGCGGCTTCGCCCAGCAGGACTTTGGTCTCACCCCGCCGGGCAATGAAGCTGACTCCGCGAAGCACGGCCAGGCCGTCGAAGGCGAGATGGACATTTTCAAAGCGCAGCACCGGCCCGGCCGCACCGGCTGACTCGAGAGAATCATGACCGCTGGTGGAGGAAAGCATGGCGCAATAGGGCAACCGATTTTTTGAATTAATGCAGCTGGCCGATGAAGGTGATCAACACCCGGCTGATGACGAAATCGCTCATGATGATGAGCAGCGACGCCGCCACCACCGCCTGGGTGGTGGCCCGGCCCACGCCTTCGGTGCCGCCCCGCGCCCGCAGCCCGAAATAGCAGCCCACCGCCGCCACAATGATGCCGAAGACGACGGGCTTGGTTAAGCCCTGCACCAGGTCGCGAAAATCGAGGGCATAAAATGCCGAAGACCAGAACTGGCGCGAATCAAGTCCAATGCCCAGCACGGCATAAATCCAGCCGCCGATGACGCCGAAAATATCGGCGATGATGGCGAGAAAAAAATTCATGATCAGCGTGGCCACCAGCCGCGGGGTGACCAGCTTTTTGATGGGGTCGGTGCCCAGCGCGCGCATGGCGTCGATCTGCTCGGTGACCACCATGGAGCCCAGCTCGCTGGCCATGCCGCTGGCGTTGCGCCCGGCCACCATCAGCGAAGCCAGCACCGGCCCCAGCTCGCGCACCAGCGAGATGGCCACCAGCTCGCCCGTGCGCTCCACCTGGCCGTAGGCGGCCAGCGTGGCCGAAAGCTGCAAGGCCATGACCGCGCCGGTAAAAAAGCCGGTGAGGATCACGATCGGCAGCGAACCCACGCCGATCACATCCATCTGGCGCAGGGTGTCGTCGAAATAAAACGGGCGCTGAAAGATATTCCGAAAGCCCCGCCACAAGAGCAGAGTGAATTCCTGCAGCTCCAGCAACTGCTCTTTTACCACCCCGCCCAGGTTGAATTCGGCTTCCGGCGTCATGATGGGGCCGCACCTTGTGTACTAAGGACAATACGATTGTAAGGCGGCAAGCATTTCCCGAACTACTTCCATACTACCGGCTCCGGCTCCAATTGGACGCCCCACCGGCGGCGGACGGCGTCCCGTATGGATTGCGCGAGGTCCCATAATTCCGCGCTGGTGGCTCCGCCGTAGTTGATCAGCGCCAGGGCATGGCGGCTGGAAATGCCCACCCGGCAGGCCGGCGGGAGCCGGTAGCCTTTGTGGAAGCCGGCCTGCTCGATGAGCCAGGCGGCGGAAATTTTCACCTGATCCGCGGATTCGGAGCCTTCCCCCGGCCAGTGCGGCGGCGAAACCGGAGACCGGCGGGCGATTTCCCGCCATTGTTGCCCGGTCACGATCGGGTTTTTAAAAAATGAGCCGGCGGTCCGGCGCTCGGGGTGATGCGGGTCGAGCAGCATGCCTTTTTCGCGCCGCAACTCGCGCACCATGGCCCGGGTTGCGGACAAGGCGGGCGGCTGGCCGGCGGCCCGCATGCGCCGCTCCAGTTCGGCATAGCGGAGCGTGGCGGCGCCGCCGGGGCGCAGCGCAAACCACACCTCGGTAATCACGAAGCGCCCGGCATCGCGGGTATTGAAGCGGCTGCGGCGATAGCCAAAGCCGCAT
>JAKAZV010000167.1 GCA_021826505.1 Acidobacteriota bacterium
CCGCCTATGCGATGGGCGTGCGGATGACGACCTCTTTCGCGGAATCCGGCTTCTGCGTTGCCATTCGCGGCGCTGAGGGCGGCGGCAAGGTGGAAAACCTGCCCACCCATATCTTCCAGTCTGACGATGGGGACATGGATGGCAAATGCCCCACCGAGGTCGGCATCACCGACCGGCGCGAATTCGAGCTGTCCAATCTAGGTTTCCTGCCGCTCTGCCACTATAAAAACACGGACTACGCGGTGTTCTTCGGCGGCCAGACGGTGCAGAAGCCAAAGAAATACGATCGCCCGGACGCGACGGCCAACGCCGCCATCTCCGCGCGTCTGCCCTACATCATGGCCACCGGCCGGTTCGCGCATTTCCTGAAGGTGATGGCGCGCGACAAGATCGGCAGCTTCATGGAAGCCAATGAGTGCGAGCGCTGGCTGAACCGCTGGATCACCAACTATGTTTCCGACAACCCGGATGCCGGGCCGGAGACCAAGGCGAAATATCCGCTGCGCGAGGCCAAGGTCGAGGTGAAGGAAATTCCGGGCAAGCCGGGGTCTTACAACGCCGTGGCCTATCTGCGCCCCTGGCTGCAGATGGAAGAGCTGACGACCAGCATGCGCATGGTCGCCCGCATTCCGCAGAAGGCCTGATCATCCATGCCCGCCGCGCTGTTTATTATGGCGCGGCGGCTGAGGAGACTTCATGGCGGGAGAAGAGGAAGATCCGGACGCGACCATCGTCTGGAGGCCCAGCCGGGTTCTCCCGCAGTCTCCTGCGCCTGAGCCACAGCCAGAACCCGCGCCTCAGGCTGTGGCGCCCGAGCCGGTTCCGGAACCAGCACCGCCGCCCCTGCGCGATGCCGTGCTGGCCGGGGCGTTTTTTGGTGCCGCCCATGCGCAGGCCGCCACACGCCTCGCGGAGATGCTGTCGGGCCAAAGCTCCACCCTCACCACCTGGTTTGGTGCCGATGCCAAAGCCCTGATCCACGATCGCGCCGCCCTCGCCGCCCGGCTGGATCATGACATCGCCCGGCTGGACGCGATGATCGCCCGCCAGCTCGACGAAATTCTGCACCATCCACGCCTGCGCCGGCTGGAGGGAAGCTGGCGCGGCCTCGCTTGGCTGGCTTCGCGTCTGCCGCTCTCGGGCCGGGTGAAGCTGCGCGTACTCTCCGCCTCCTGGGCCGAAATCTGCCGTGACCTCGAACGCGCCGCCGAGTTCGACCAGAGCCAGCTGTTCCGCCGCATTTACGAGGATGAATTCGGCATCGCCGGCGGCGAGCCATACGGCTTGTTGGTGGCGGATTACGAGGTGCGCCACCGCCCTGGCCCCGGTGCCACCACCGATGACGTGACCGCGCTCTCCTCCCTGGCCGCCGTGGCCGCCGCCGCCTTCGCGCCGCTGGTTATCGGCGCCGCCCCCGCTTTGTTCGGCGTGGATGAATTCTCAGAACTCAGCGGCGTCGCAGACCCTGCCTCCAGCATGGCGGCGGCGGAGTATCAGCGCTGGAAGCGCCTGGGCACGCTGGAGGATTCCCGTTTCCTCGCTGTCACGCTGCCGCGTTTGCTGATGCGTCTGCCCTGGGAGGAAAATCTCTCTCGCCATCGTGGCTTCCGCTATCAGGAGCGGATGCGGGACGGCACCGGGCGTGTGACCAGTACGGCGGGCTATCTCGTCGCCGCCTGTGTGCTGCGTGCTTTCGAGACCTATTCCTGGCCCGCCGATATTCGCGGCTATGATATCGACCGGTTGGGCGGCGGCGTGATCGAGGATCTGCCAGAGCCGTGGTTCTCCACTGACCCCGCGGATGGCTTTGGGCGCCCGGCGCCGGATGTGATGCTGACTGACCGGCAGGAGCGCGCCCTGGTCGCCGCCGGGTTGCTGCCCATTTGCGCCCTGCCTTATGGCGGGGAGGCGCTGATCGGCGCTGCGCGCAGCCTGCAAACCCCAACCACCCATTATGCCGGCCCCAACGGCGCTTCCGCCGCTGCCAATGCCCGGCTTTCGGCGCAGTTCAACAGCGTCATCTGCGTCTCCCGTTTCGCCCATTATGTGAAGATCATGGGACGGGACATGACCGGTGCCTTCAAGACCGCGCCGGAAGTGCAGCGCCGCCTGCATGACTGGCTGATGCGCTACACCAACGCCAACACCTCCGCCGGGCTCGATACCATGGCCCGCTACCCGCTGCGCGATGCCAGCGTGCAGGTGGAGGAAGTACCCGGCAAACCCGGCGTATTCACCTGCGCCATCCATCTGCAGCCGCATTTTCAGCTGGACGATGTCGCCGTCTCGTTCCGGCTGATGACCGAGCTGGCGTCCCCCGGCCAGCAATGACTGAAAGCAACTTCTGAAATGGATTTACGCACATGGTAGAGACCGAACTTCAGGCCGCCGATCTGTTCCGTGTCGGCCGCCTGGCCGATGCCCTGGCCGCCGCCACTGCGGCGGTGAAGAAGGCCCCGACCGACCTCGGCTGCCGCGTGCTGCTGGCCGAGCTGTTGCTGTTCTCCGGCAATCTGGAACGCGCGGATGTGATTCTGGATGCCGCTGGCCAGCTCGACCCATCGGTGGCTGTGGTCGTCTCGGAATTCCGCCAGCTGTTGCGCGCCGAAACTGCGCGGCGCCAGCTCTACCGCGATGGCAGGGTGCCGGAAGTGCTGGACGATCTGGAACCCACCGGCCAGGCTTCCCTGAAGGCATTGGTGGCGCTGCGCGCGGGGGATATGGCGGAAGCCGCCAGTGCCGCCGCGCAGGCCGAGGCGCTGCGCCCACGCGTGTCCGGCACCGTCAACGGCCAGCCCTTCGATGATTTCCGCGACGCGGATGATCTCATTCCCGGCTACATCGAAACGCTGACCACCACCGGCAAATATTTCTGGATTCCGGTGTCGCGCATCGAGAGCATGGAATTCCATCCCCCCAAGCGCCCGCGCGACCTCGCCTGGCGCCGTTGCTCGATGAGCGTGAAGGCCGGGCCGGACGGTGATGTGTATATCCCCGTCCTCTATTTCACCGCCGAGGAAACCGACGATGCCCACCGCCTTGGCCGCGCGACAAGCTGGAGCGAGGGCGAGGGCCCGGTGCGTGGCATCGGCCAGCGCGTGTTCCTGGCGGGGGAGGAGGATCTCTCCATCATGCAACTCAACGCCATAAGCTTCCAGCTCGAAGCATGAACGACGACACGCTGAGCCGCGGCGCCAACGCCAATCTCTTCATCGACCGGATGCGCGATTCCGGCGCGCGGGTGAAGCTTTCCGTGCTGGACCGTTTGCTGGATGACACGCCTGAGATGGAGCGTGACCGTCCGCTTTCAGCCACCGAGGCGCTGAGCGTGCTGCGCCGCGCCGTGCGGCGGGATCTGGAGGCGCTGTTGAACGGCCGCCGCCGCCTGGAATCCGTGCCCGCGGGCCTTACGGAACTGGCCAATTCCTCCTTCACCTTCGGCCTGCCGGATTTCACGGCCGGGGCGATG
>JAKAZV010000051.1 GCA_021826505.1 Acidobacteriota bacterium
TACACGTAAACCATTCCAAGGTGAACTACTGGCATAAAGTTCGATTGCTTCTAATAAACATGATTTTCCAGTATTATTTTTTCCAACAAAAAGATTTAGACTCCCCAATCTCGGGATATCTAATTTTGGGAAAATCTTGAACCCGGAAATGTGGAATGATTTAATCATCGCTTCAGATTGTGATCATGTTTTTGTTCATAAAGCAAGAAAAATCTAAATCGAAATGCTCAGGAAATAGCTTGTAATTATATTGAATATTCATCCCTGCTCCGGGTTGCGTTTCAGATCGAGCGCGGCGGAATTGATGCAATAGCGCAGGCCGGTGGGGCGCGGACCATCCTCGAAGACATGGCCGAGGTGCGAGCCGCAGCGGGCACATTGGACTTCTACCCGGCGCATGCCGAATTGATCGTCAAATTCTGTCTGAATATTCGCCGCTTCGAGCGGCTGCCAGAAGCTGGGCCAGCCGGTGCCGGAATCAAATTTTTCTGATGACCGGAACAGGGGCGCGCCGCAACCCACGCAATGATATGTTCCCGCCGCGTGCTCATCCCAGTACTGGCCGCTGAACGCCGGCTCGGTGCCTTGGCGGCGGGTGACCTGATATTGCAGCGGGGTGAGCTGCTTTTTCCATTCTTCGTCAGTTTTCACCACCGGCGGGGAAGTTTTCATAATTTGAACCCGGATCGGGAAATTTAAACCGCTTCAATCGCCATCGCGACGGCATTGCCCCCGCCCAGGCAGAGTGCGGCAATGCCGCGGCGCCGGCCGCGGCGTCTCAATGCATACATCAACGTCACCAGCACCCGCGCGCCGCTGGCGCCGATGGGATGGCCGTACGCAACCGCTCCGCCATGGACGTTCACCCGCTCCATATCGAGCCCCAGCTCGCCCACCACGGCGATCGCCTGGGCCGCGAAGGCTTCGTTGATTTCGTATAAATCGGCATCTTCCGGCCGCCAGCCGGTTTTGCGCCAGAGCTGGCGCACGGCCTCGACCGGAGCCATCATCACCCATTTCGGCTCCACGCCGCTGGCCGCCTGAGCCACAATACGGAAGCGGGGCTGCTCATACGGGTTGGGCAGATTCTGGGCCAGCCGCGCGCTGGCCACCACCACGGCCGCGGCGCCATCGTTGACCCCGGGAGCGTTGCCGGCGGTAACGGTTCCGTCTTTTTTGAACGCCGGCTTGAGTTGGCGCAGGGCTTCGAGCGAGGCATCGGGACGCGGGCCTTCATCCTGCTGAAGGGTTTTGGGCGGCTCGCCTTTTTTTCCGGGAACTTCCACCGCAACGATCTCGGCATCCAGCCAGCCCTGGCGATGGGCGGCCACGGCGCGGCGATGACTCTCAAGCGCATAGGCGTCCTGGGCTTCGCGGCTGACCTGGTATTTTTCGCTCACCAGCTCCGCCGTCTGGCCCATGTGAAAGTTCTCATATGCGTCCCAGAGGCCGTCGTGCACCATGGCATCCACCAGCGTGGCATTACCCATGCGCAGGCCCTGCCGGGCGCCGGGCAATAAATAGGGGCAGTTGGACATGGACTCCATGCCGCCGGCCACGGCAAAATCGCTTTCGCCCAACTGCACAGCCTGCGCGGCCAGCGCGATGGCCTTCAGGCCCGAGCCACAGACTTTATTGATGGTCAGGGCCGGAATGGTTGCCGGTAATCCGGCGCCCAATGCGGCCTGGCGGGCGGGGTTCTGGCCGCAGCCGGCCTGCACTACCTGCCCGAGAATGCATTCGCCGATCTGTTCGGGCGCGACGCCGGAGCGGCGCACCGCTTCGCGCACCGCCAGCGCGCCCAGTTGCGGCGCCGTAAACGGCGCCAAACCGCCCTGAAATCGCCCCACCGGAGTGCGCACGGCGGCGATGATGATGGCTTGGGCAGGCGGATTCACGCTCATGCAATCAGTATATTCCCGTGAATGCAGACCTTGCTTGCGTGGGTTTACATATTCGCGGGCTGTTTCCGGCAGGCTTCGCAGGGGCAGATTTCGCGCAGGTAAGTCCAGGTGTAAATGCCGCTGTCGTGCCGGTCGTCAAAATGAAATTGCAGCGCGTAACGGCCTACAGCTTCGGCGCCGGTGAGCTTATGCCCCGCGGGCTTATAGATCGGCAAGGCAATGCCGGCGGTGGGTTGCGCCTTGGTCGAAGTCGGTTTTTCGCCGGTATTGTGGGCGTCGGTGCAGGTGGCGCAAGGGCATTCGTCCCGCAGGTATTTGATTTCGTAACGGCTGGTATGTCCATCCCGCCATTGAATCGTGACGCCCTGGGAGAGCGAAATGTCTATTTTGGCCGGGGTGGGCTGAATGTCAGGCATGATTGCGCGCCATGCGGCAATAACAGAGCGTGATTTTAAAATCTCGTCCTTCCCTTAGCCTTGCGCCGTTCAGGCCGAAGGGGCGATGGAGACCAGTTCCGGCTCCTGAATCAACTGCTGGACTTTTTCCGAGATATTCATGGAACAGAACTTGGGACCGCACATCGAGCAGAAATGGGCGTCTTTATACCCCTCTTCGGGCAGGCTGGCGTCGTGCATGGCGCGGGCGGTTTCAGGATCGAGTGAAAGCTCGAACTGGCGCCGCCAGTCAAACTGGTAACGCGCCCGGGAGAGCGCATCGTCGCGGTCGCGGGCCCCGGGACGATGGCGGGCGATGTCGGCGGCATGGGCGGCGATTTTGTACGCGATCAGCCCCTGCTTCACGTCTTCGGCGTTGGGCAGACCCAGATGTTCCTTGGGGGTTACATAGCAAAGCATGGCCGCGCCATGCCAGCCGATCATGGCCGCTCCGATGGCGCTGGTGATATGGTCGTAGCCCGGCGCGAAGTCGGTGACGAGCGGGCCGAGGGTGTAGAACGGCGCCGCATGGCAGAGTTCGATCTCTTTGTCCACCTGCAGCTTGATCTGATCCATGGGCACATGGCCGGGACCCTCGATCATCACCTGCACGTCATATTCCCAGGCCTTTTGGGTTAATTCGCCGAGGGTTTTCAGTTCCGCGAACTGGGCCTGATCGCTGGCGTCATGCAGGGAACCGGGGCGCAGGCTATCGCCAAGCGAGAACGAAACGTCATATTTACGGAAAATTTTGCAGATGCTCTCGAAATTTTCATAGAGCAGGTTCTGTTTGCGGTTTTCCGCCATCCACTGGGCCAGAATGCTGCCACCGCGGCTGACAATGCCTGTCAGGCGGCCCGAGGTCAGGGGCAGATATTCGCGCAATATGCCGGCATGGATGGTCATATAGTCCACCCCTTGCGCCGCCTGCGCCTCAATGGTTTCCAGCATGATCGCGGGCGTCAGATCGCGCACCTGCCGGACTTTGGACAGGGCTTCGTAGATCGGCACCGTGCCGATGGGCACCGGTGAATGGCGCAATATGGCTTCCCGGATCACGGGAATATCGCCGCCGGTTGAAAGATCCATCACCGTATCGGCGCCGTAATGAACCGCCACATGCAATTTTTCGAGTTCGGCGGCGATTTCGCTGCTTACCGCCGAGTTGCCGATATTGGCATTGACCTTGCATTGCGCGGCCACGCCGATGGCCATGGGCTCCAGTTCGGGGTGGGCGATGTTGGCGGGAATGATCAGGCGCCCGGCGGCGACTTCATCGCGCACCAGGGCGGGCGCGAGCTGTTCGCGCCGGGCCACATATTCCATTTCTTCGGTGATCTCGCCCTGGCGGGCGAAATGCATCTGCGAGAAATTCTCATCCCCCGCCGCGGCCTGACGCTGGCGGCGGCGGGCAATCCATTCCGCGCGTAAAGGAGTGAGAGACTGGGGCATAAACTTTACGATAGCACCCCGGTGCATGCGTTGGCCATACGCGGAAAGGCGGGTTCAGAACTGGCCCAAACTGTCAAGGCGACGCGGGCGGCTATTCTCGATTAGCATAAAGAAACCGCCGCGGAAAAAGCTCCGGGCGGCCGCCAGACAAAATTCAGCATGCCCATACCCCGCAACTTCGAACGCAAGCTGTTCGACCTGATTGAAACCACCTCGCGCGCCCAGCGCACGGGCGAATTTGCCAGTGGCCTGGCGCAGGCGCTGCTGAAGGACTTTGGCGGCGCGCTCGAACTCCGCGCCACCGGCGTGTTTCAGCCCGAGAGCGGCCGCTACGAGCTGCGCATGACGGCGGGCGAGCCGCTCTGGGCCCAGATCGAGCCCATGCTCACGGCGCGCACCTGGCAGCGCCGGCTGGAAGGCAATTTGTGGTGGGTGCAGCGCGGTCTCAAGCACGATACTCCCGCCGGCACGGAATGGTTTGACCTGATTCTGATTCCCGTGGGCGCGCGGCTGCAGCGGGTGATGGGCCTGCTGACGCGGTCGCTGGCCGGCGATGACGGCCAGGAGCGCGAAGCCGCCTTTCAAGTGCTGGGGCGGCTGGTTCGGCTGTTCGTGGACCGGCATCACCAGAAAGAACGGCTGCGCGAAATCCTGACCCTGGCGCGCGAACAGCAGATGAGCCTGCTGCAAACGGCGCTGCCGCCGGTCGCGGGCTATGAAGTGGCCGGCCTTTCGATTCCCGATGAGGAGGTGGGCGGAGATTATTTCCAGATCACGCCCTTGAATAAGCACCTGTTCGGCATGGCCATCGCCGACGCCAAGGGCAAAGGCTTCGAAGCCGCCGTATTGACCACCGGACTGCATACCGCGCTGCGGGTGGCCAACCAGTCGCCCTTCAAGGTCACGCACAAAGTTGAGCTGCTCAACCGCAGCCTGGTGTCCCCGGGCGAAATTCGCAATCTGGTCTCGATGTTCTACGGCGAGCTGGATGCTTCCGGCCGCATTATTTACGTCAACTGCTCGCACCCGGCGCCCATTCTGGTGCGCGCCAATGGACAACTGGAAGAGCTCTCGGCCGGAGGCTTATTCCTTGGTCTCGGCGCCGACACCGAATACGAGCTGGGCGTCTGCGAACTGAACCCCGGCGATTTGATCGTGGCCTATACCGACGGCTGGAGCGAGCTGTTTAACGAGGCTGGCGAGGAGTTCGGAGCCGAACGCCTGCGCGATGCCGTGCGCGGCCTGCACGGCGCCGCGCCACAGACGGTGATTGAAGCCGTGCAGGCGGCCTGCGACCAGTTCCGCGGCCCGGCTCCGTATCATGACGACCGCACCCTGGTGGTGGTGAGGAAAGAGTAAGGCCGGAAACGGCGCGCGTTCGCGGATTTATAAAGCTCTCGCAATATCGGTCCGGGAAAAATCTCCGTACGATGCACCGGTCGAGTCGCTGGCAAGCCATGCGAAATCTCAGTCGCGAGACTTCCGTCCTGTTTTGTGGAATGGAACCGGGGATCCTGTTTCGCGAAGCGGAATGGAAGCGGATAGAAACGGACCTTCTTTAATTAATACTGATTTCGACATCTGAAATGGCGAAGTAAAAAAGTGATTCAGCCACCCCCCGGTTCACGAAGATAAACGGCAACGCTGGTGGATGAATCCAAACCCGTGGTTTACCATCCTTGCGGCCCATAACCCAGAATTTGATCTTCTTCTTCCCGGCTTAACCGCCGTCCCATCTGCCGCTCCGGCATCAACGGCCAGACGTTTTTTCCATGTATTCCCTGAGTTTTATGCCAGAAAAACGGTGGCTGTTTTGAGCCTGAAGCCGGCTGCGGCGTTCCAGTAAAGCGCGTCGAATGGCCTCGGTTTTAGACTCACGCATCATGGATGCGATTTCGGCCGCAAGTTGCTCGACCTCAGGATTTTTAATATTCAATCCCATATACCATATGTACCATTTTTAAATCACGAGGAGCACACGATAAGCATTGTGCCCGCTACAATGAGTAGATGGCCGATGCGATCGTGGCGCTGGAAGGCGTGCATAAGGAATTTCAGGTGGGCAGCGGGAAAATTCCCGCCCTCGACGGCGTGTCTCTCTCCATCGCGGCGGGCGAGTTTGTGGCCGTGGTGGGCGCTTCGGGAAGCGGAAAAAGCACGCTGTTGCACGTGATCGGCGGCCTCACCCAGCCCAGCCGCGGCGCCATCCGGATCGAAGGCCAGGAGTACGGCCGGCTCTCTGACGGCCAGCGCACCGCCTTGCGGCGGAGCCAGATCGGGTTCGTCTTCCAGAAATTCAACCTGCTGCCCACGCTGACCGCGCGCGACAATATCGAGCTGGCGCGGGCGCTGGCCGGCCATGACCAGCCCGCGGACCGGGCCTATGAACGGGAATTGATTCAGCGGCTGCAACTGGAAAACCGCCTGGATCACCGGCCGGGCGAGCTATCGGGCGGCGAACAGCAGCGCGTGGCCATCGCGCGCGCGCTGATTAACCGGCCCCGCATCGTGCTGGCCGATGAGCCCACCGGCAATCTGGATTCCCGCAATTCGGAAGCGGTGCTCGATATTTTCGCCCGCCTGAACCGCGACCTGGGTCAGACCATCCTGATGATTACCCATAATCCAGAGGCAGCCGCGCGGGCGGGACGGATCCTGCACATGCGCGATGGAAAACTGCTGGTCAATTAGGCAGTCAACCCACGGCAGCTACAGTTCCCCGCCAAAAGCAATTTTAATAGCTTGCTTCCGGAGCCGGGGATTCGGTTCGGAATAACCGGCTATAATCCCGGGGCTGGACGTCGAGCTTGCGATTTTCAACTAACGAGCGAAGCTCGGCCACCACGGCGTCCAGCGGCATAACGCCGCGGTCTTTTTCCTGGTAGGTGCGGAGCGAGACCGACTTTGACTCGGCCTCGCGGCGGCCGACGACGAGCATATAAGGAATTTTGCGCAGCTCGGCCTCGCGCACGCGGTAACTGATTTTGCTTTCCGGCGCCAGCAGTTCGGCCCGCAGGCCGGCGGCGGTAAGCGAGGCCAGCACCTCGGCCGCATACCCGGATTGGCCCTCGGCAATGGGCAGCACCGCGGCCTGCACCGGCGCCAGCCAGGCCGGCAGGGCGCCGGCAAAATGCTCGAGTAAAATGCCGAGAAAACGCTCCACCGAGCCGAACAGGGCGCGGTGAATCACCACCGGCACGCGGGGCTGATTATCGGCGGCAATATATTCGAGCTCAAAACGGCGGGGAAGCTGGAAGTCGAGCTGCACGGTGCCGCACTGCCACTGGCGGCCGATGCTGTCATGCACCATGACATCAATTTTGGGGCCGTAAAAGGCGCCGCCCCCGGCTTCGACAGCATAATCCAGGCCGGCGGCGGCGAGCGCCTGGCGCAGGCCGGCCTCGGCTTTTTCCCACAGCGCGTCCTCTCCCATGGAAGAAGCCGGGCGGGTGGATAGCGTGACTGAATAACGCAGGCCGAAATAGCCGTAAATTTCCGCCAGCAGCGCCAGCACGCGCCCGATTTCCGCCTGAATCTGGTCTTCGGCGATAAATATGTGGGCATCATCCTGGGTGAAAACGCGGGCCCGCATCAGCCCATGCAGCGTGCCCATGGCTTCGTTGCGGTGCAATAACTGGCCCTCGCTGATGCGCAGCGGCAGCTCGCGGTAGGAGTGCTGCCGGGTCTTGTAGAACAGCATGGTGTCGGGACAGTTCATGGGCTTGAGCGCCATTTCAGATTCTGTCTCGCCGGTTGCGGGCGCGGACGTTTTGCCCGAGACCTTGAACATGTTTTCCTGAAAATGGTCCCAATGGCCGGAAGTTTCAAAAAGATCTTTGCGGTAAAGAACTGGATTGAGAATTTCCTGATAGCCGGCGCGGCCGTGGGTTTCGCGCCAAAGCCGCAGGAGCTGATCGCGGACGATCACGCCGCGGGGATGCCAGAAGGGACAGCCGGCCGACCAGGGATGAAAGCTGAATAAATCGAGCTGTTGCCCCAGCTTGCGGTGATCGCGGGCCTTGCTGTCCTCGAGATATTCAAGGTATTCCGCCAGCTCAGCCTCGCTTTCCCAGGCCGTGCCGTAGATGCGCTGCAGCATGGGACGATGCTCGTCGCCGCGCCAGTAGGCGCCGGCAATCGAGAGCAGCTTCACGTGGCCGCAGACCTGGGCGTTGGCCACGTGCGGACCGGCGCAGAGGTCTATAAAACGGTCCTGCTTATAGAGCGTGACCGTTTCATCGCTTAATCCTTCCAGCAGTTCGACTTTATACGGCTGTTGCCAGGCGGAAAAAAGTTCCAGCGCGCGGGCGCGCGGCAGCGTGGCAAGAAAAAATCCGGGCGCGCGCGCGACGATTTTGCGCATGCGCTTTTCCAGCTCGGGCAGATCGTCCGGGGTGAGCGGGCGCGGCAGTTCCATATCGTAATAGAAGCCGTGCTCGATGGGAGGGCCAATGGCCAGCCGGGCGGCGGGGAAAATTTCACGCACCGCCTGGGCCATCACATGCGAACTGGAGTGGCGAATGCGGCGCAGCCGCTCCGGCCGCGGCAGTTCGGCCGGCGGCTGGTTGGGCCGCCAGTCAAGGCCGGCGAGAATTTCCTCGGGAGCTGAAGCCATGATTTATTTAGTATCTTATGGAATATGGCAAGAATTACAGTCCGGCATGACTGGCGGCTGACCGCGGATCCCGAGCAGGCAGCGGCGAGGGAACGCTGCCGGGCGCTGGAACGGAGCGATATTTTGTATTTTCCCCGCACCCCGCTGCATTTCGAAGAAGACGACCTGCAGTTTTTACGGACCCAGAAGCAGAGCGGGGCGGGCGATCGCAAAAATATCGCCTGCCGGCCAGGCCAGGACCGCATCACCGCCTACGCCGGAGGCCAGGAGGAGCGCATGCGGACGGTGCTGGAAGGCCAATTCGCGCTGGAACACACCATGCTGGTCAAGCGCCAGTCGCTGCTGATGCCGGAAATCGCGCCATCCAAACGCATCGAAAATCTGATCCAGCGCAGCATAGCCTGATGACAATTTCATGACAATATCCTGGTTACGGCCGGGTTGAATTCAGGCGGGAGCGGATAATCAGATGATGAGGGCCAAGCTGGCCGGGAACGGGGCAAACGCGAGGATCGGAGTTAAATGATGCGTGGAATTTGGCGCCGCCAACTCGCGCTGGCTGTGGCACTGGGCGCGGCCTGGATCGTGGCGGCACATTTTGTGCTGTTGCCCTTGACGGCGGCCTGGCTGCCGGAAACCGGATTGCTGCTGATCGGCGGGTTGCTGCTTTGGCGCTGGGTCGAGCGGACAGCCCGGCGGCAGGAGCGCGAAATCGAGCGGCAAGCCGAGCTGGCGCGGCGGAGTCTGGAAAATGGCCAGCCGCTGCCGGTACTGGCGGGAGAACTGGCCGAGACTCTGGTGGCTGAGTTGCGGCCGGTTTGGGATGAGCGGGAACGGCGGCAAGCCGCGAGCCAGATGCGGGCCGAGCGGCTGCATGCCATTTTAGAAAGTCTGGATACGGCGGTGGTGGCGGCGGCCGCGGACCGGCGCGTCATTTTTGCCAACTCGGCGGCGGCCCGGCTTTTACATTGGGGCACTCCACCGGCGGCAGGCGAGCGGCTGACGGCGCTGCCGCGCATTGCGCAACTGGAGCAATGGGCTTCGGAAGTCATCACCGCGGCCGCGCCGGCGGGCGGGCGGCTTCGCCTGCCCGATGAACGCACCCTGCAAGTCGTGCTGACGCCGCTGGAGGGCGGAGGATTTGTGCTGCTGGCCCACGATATGACCGAGACCTCGCGCCTCGAAACCCTGCGCCGGGACTTTATCGCCGGCGTCTCGCACGAGCTGCGCACGCCGCTGGCCTCGATCCAGGGCTATGCCGAAACTCTGATCGAGAGCGCGAACGAACGGCCGGCCCAGGATATCCGCTTCCTGAATATTATTCTGGCCAATGTGCGGCGGCTGACCCGGCTGGCAAGCGATCTGGTGATGCTGACCTCGCTCGAAACCGGCACTTACCCATTCCGATTTCAGTGGGTCGATACGGCCGCCTTGGCCAGCCCGGTCGTGGCGGAATTGCAGCCGCTGGCCGCCGAGCACCAGTCGGAATTGATCGCCGATGAGATTGAGCCGGTGCGGCTCTGGCTGGATCCGGACGCCTGGCACCGCGTTCTTCTCAATCTGGCGGAAAATGCCCTGGTGCACAACCGGCCGGGGGTGCGGGTTCGCATCCGCGGACAGCGGCGGGAGCAAACCTATCGCTGGGAAGTGGCGGATAATGGTGTGGGCATTGGCTGGAGCGACCAGCCGCGGGTCTTTGAACGCTTTTACCGGATTGATCCGAGCCGGGGACGCGAGCGCGGCGGCAGCGGGCTGGGATTGGCGCTGGTCAAACATATTGTGCTTGACCACGGGGGGCGGGTCGAGCTGGAAAGCGAACTCAACCAGGGCTGCCGGTTTACTGTGGAATTGCCATTACTGGCCAACAATGCACCGCCTCCTCCTGAACTGGATCCTGCCGTGCCGGATCCGGCCGCGGATCGGAATGAGGCTACCTCATGAACCCCACTTCCCTTCCCCCCGCTTTACACTTCACGCCGCCGGCGGCGGCCAACCGGGTTGAGCCGGGACGGCCGGTCATTGGCGTGCGCGGGCTGGACTTTTTCTATGGCCCGGCGCAGGTGCTGTTCGGCATCGAATTGCAGGTGCGGGAACGGGAAATTCTGGCCTTGATCGGGCCTTCGGGCTGCGGCAAAAGCACGTTTTTACGCTGCCTGAACCGGATGAACGACACGATTCCCGGCGCCCATGCCCGCGGCCTGGTGGAAATTGACGGCCATAATATCTATGCGCCCCATACGAATGTGATCGGGTTGCGGCGCAAAGTGGGAATGATTTTTCAGCGCTCGAATCCATTTCCCTTCAGCATTGCCGAAAACGTGGCTTATGGGCTGAAGATCAATGGACTGGCGAAAAATCGCTCGGAACGCATGGCCCGGATCGAGTCTTCGCTGCGCGCGGCGGGATTGTGGGACGAGGTGAAAGACCGGCTGAACAAGCCGGCGCTGTCGCTTTCGGGCGGCCAGCAGCAGCGGCTGTGCATTGCCCGCGCGCTGGCGATTGAGCCGGAGATTCTGCTCATGGATGAGCCGGCCAGCGCGCTTGACCCCATTACCACCACGCGGATTGAAGAATTGGCGCTGGAATTGAAGACGCGCTATACCATCGTGATCGTGACCCACAACCTGCAACAGGCGGCGCGCATCAGCGACCGCACCAGTTTTTTTCTGATGGGCCGCGTGGTAGAAACCGACAGCACGCAGCGGATGTTCACCAATCCCAGCCGCAAGGAGACGGAAGACTACATCACCGGACGCTTCGGATAAGACGGGGCCACGCCGGATTGAAAGAGCCGCAATGCTGTAAAAAAGGATGGTATGCGCAAACACTTTGCCGATGAGCTCGACGATTTAAAAGAACGGCTGCTCTATATGGGCGGGCTGGTGGAAACCGCGGTGCATCATGGCGTGCACGCCTTTCTCGACCACAACTCGCAGCTGGCCGAATCGGTGGCGCGCGAACTCGAGCCTGAAATCAATCGCCTGGAAGTGGAGCTGGACCAGGAAGTGTTGCGGCTCCTGGCGCTGCAGCAGCCCATGGCGGTGGATTTGCGCTTTCTGGCGGCCGTGCTCAAAATCAACAACGATCTGGAGCGCATCGCCGATCTGGCCGTCAACATCGTGCAGGCGGTGCTGCGCAATCCGGATTTGGGCGGCGGCAGCCGGGAAGTGGATTTGCCGCGCATGGCGGAACGCACCCAGATGATGGTGCACACCGCGCTCGACTCACTCGTCTCGCGCAACGCCGAACTGGCCCGGCAAGTGCTCAACACCGATGACGAAGTGGACCGCATTCGCGACCAGATATTCCGCGAGCTGATCGGACGCATGACGCGCGAGCCGGATGCGGTGGAACGCGCGCTGTCGCTGCTCTTCGTGGCGCGCAACCTGGAACGCATCAGCGATCATGCCACCAATATCGCCGAAGACGTGATTTTCTGGGTGGAAGGCGTGGATATCCGCCATCACCTGCTCGACCATGCCTGAACGCCGCCGCATCCTGATCGTGGAAGACGACCGCGACCTGGCGGAGTTATTGCGTCTGCAATTGGACGCGGCGGGGTTCGCGCCGGAAGTGAATCTGACCGGCGAGCATTTTCTGGCCGACCTGGCCCGGCTGGAACCGGAATTAGTGGTGCTGGACTGGATGCTGCCCGCGTGCGAGGGCCTGGAACTGCTGCGGCGGTTGCGGCGCGAGCCCCGATTTCGCAGGCTGCCGGTGATTCTGCTCACCGCGCGCGGCGCGGAAGCCGACCGGGTGCGGGGATTGGAGGGGGGCGCCGACGATTATGTCACCAAGCCCTTCAGCCCGCGCGAACTGGTGGCGCGGATCAAGGCTCGGCTGCGCGGCAGCTCCGGCAATGCGCCCACGCGGCTGCGCTCCTGCGGGCTGGAATTGGATTTGGCCGCCCATGAGGCAAAATGCGGGGACCGGGAACTGGATCTGAGCGACACTGAATTCCGGCTGCTGGCGTTTTTTCTGCTTCATCCCGGCGAGGCCTTCAGCCGGCGGCAGATTGTGGATGCGGTCTGGTCGGCCGACCATTTCATCACCGAACGCACCGTGGACGTATATATACTGCGGCTGCGCAGTAAAATCGCCGAGCCCCGGTTTACCAGTCAACTGGCAGCGGTGCGGGGAGTGGGGTACCGGTTCGAGGGTAAAGTGGAAAAGCTGCGCACCGCGGCCCAGCCTTAGAGCCAGCGCAACAGCAGCCATAAAGCGAATCCCGCATAGATGCCGGCCATGGCATCGTCGGCCATGATGCCCCAGCCGGCAGGCAGTCGCTCGAACTGGCGGGCGGGAAATGGCTTGACGACATCAAAAAAGCGGAACAGACCGAAGCCGGCCAGCATGGCCAGCCAGCTTGCGCCGGGCGCCAGCAGAAAAACCAGCCATTGGCCGGATATTTCATCGAGAACAACATTGCGTGGATCATGGCTGCCCAGACAAAGCTCCGCCGCTCCGCAGGCCCAGCCTCCGAGTATGAAGATCACCGCCCAGAGCGCCAGTGCCTCGGGTGAGCGCATATACGGAGCTAACGCCCGGCAGGCCAGTGCGGTCAATAATGATGCCCAGGTGGCCGGAACCCACGGAATCAATCCGATGGGACCACCCATGGCCAGCCAGGCGAAAAGCCTCTGCACGGGACTTCCCCGGCGCGGAGTGGAAATTTCGACATGCGCCGGCATGGGCCGTGGAGTCCACCGCATCATGGATAAATTTTAGCCTTGAACCCAGATGGGGACTGCCGGCCGTTCTGGCGGCGCGCCAGCTTACTCTGCAATTTCAATCAGGGCATTCAGTTGATCGCCGGTCTGTTTCATGGCTTCGGTCAGCCGCTCGATATGATAGGCCAGCGATTGGCAGACTTCCGCCAGCTTCTCATTTTTGCCGGAGTTGGTCGCGATCTGGCGTTCATTACTTTCCGTCTGCTGGCGCAGGGCGTCCATGCCGGCCGAGAACTTCGCCTGCTGCTCAAAAATGAAATCGTGCTGATGCTCCCAGCGGCTTTCAAATAATTCCGCCATGGCCCGATTTTAAACCCGGTTATTTAAATCCAGATATAGCCGAGGACTTTCACGCCGGAACGGGAATTTGGCATCATAATCACAACAGAACAGTCTTTGAAATCTGATTTTTAGCGGCCTCTCAATCCAGATGACTGCGCAAGCCAAGCCGAAAAGAAGTGCCATCATGGCCATTGGTCTGGCTGGATTGGGCATTACCGGCATAGGCGCGTGGCTGAGTCAGGGACAAGTGCGGCGTTCATGGCTGCGATTAGGTCCGCACCGTCCCGCAGTGTGGCTGCAAAAGCCGCAAGTCATCCGGCTTTCGAACACCTTTACCCGGCTGGCAAAACAGGCTGAGCTTTCGGTGGTGCAGATTGAGGCGATCTCTCCCGCCATGGCTTCGCCCGACCCGCATCAGCCCTGGAAACGCCACCGGGAACGCAGTCTTGGTTCGGGCATCATCCTCAGCCGGCGCGGTTATATTCTGACCAATCGGCATGTGATCACCGGGGCCGAACGGCTGATTGTGCGCGTGCCGGGACAGGACAGCGCTTACCGCGGCCATATCGTGGGGATGGACCGGCAAACCGACCTGGCCGTCATCCGGATTTTTCCGCATGAACCGCTTACGGCGGCACATTTGGGTAATTCGCGGAGTGTGGAGATCGGTGATTGGGTGCTGGCCGTGGGCAGCCCGTTTGGCCTGAATGGCACGGTAACCGCCGGAATCGTCAGCGCCCTCAAAAGGCGCATTGATTACAATCACCCGCTGCAGCGATTTATTCAAACCGATGCGGCGATCAATCCCGGAAACAGCGGCGGACCGTTGCTGGATTTAGCCGGGCAGGTGATCGGCATCAACACCGCCATCGACACCAATACCGGCTCGAATCGCGGCATCGGCTTTGCCTTGCCTTCGAATCTGGCGCGAACGATCTATGATCAACTGGCGCTGCATGGGCACATTTACCGCGGGGCAATCGGCATCTATTTTCAATCCCGGTTGGGCCACGCGGTGCGGCGCGCCTATGGATGGCAAGGCGTGCCCATTGCCAGCCTGGCCCCGGGCGGACCGGCGGCACGGGCCGGCCTTAAGGCCGGCGACTGCATTCTGGCCGTCAACCGCCAGAAAATCAGGAACGCAGCCGACCTGCGCCGGGCCATACTCGAACAACCCATTGGCAGCCGGCCATGGCTCGTTATTGATCGGGATGGCCACGATTTTCAGGTGCGAGTGCGGATCGCCAACCGCGGCCGGTTATTTGGCTCCCGCCTCCGGGCCGCGCTGCGGACTCCGAAGGAACCCAAGCTGGGATTGCAGGTCAGGTTAGCGCCCCTGGCTCCCCAATCCTCGCATCAGGCCAGGCTGGCGCCCATGCGCGGCGTCTGGGTGAGCCGGGTTGTGGCAGGTTCTTTTGCTGACCGGCTGGCCATACAAAATGGAGATGAGATCGTTGCCATTGACCGTCGTCCGGTCCATGGGTTAGCCGGATTTCACCGGATTCTGGCGCAAATTCATCGTGGTCAGGTGATCGTGTTTGCCCTCCGCCGCCCGGGACCGTTTGGCGATTTGGAGCCATGGTACGTGGGCGGCTATTATGGGCATTAATGAACACGACTGAACATTTACATCGCTGCCGCCGCTCATCGCTTACCTTCATCCGATTCAGACTGGCCAATCTGGGCATCATCCTTGGCTTGATCTCTGGCGTGGCTATGGCGGCGGCGAGTCTGCCGCGGCAGCACGGTTCGCGGACGATATATCACGGCAACTGGCGCTGGGGTGGGCAGCGGCGGATCAGCCCGCGCAGAACCCGGCAAATTCAGGCCGCGCTCGTGCGCGCGGGTTACTTAAACCAGATCAGCGGACATTGGGACGAGGCGACCGTCGCGGCATTACGCAAGTTTCAGGCCGCGCATCACTGGCAAACCCGGTTTGTGCCGGATGCAAGGACACTGATTGCCTTAAATCTTGGCCCTCGGCAGGATTACCGTCCCGGCGCCCGTGCCCTACCGGCGCTGCCGGTGACAACCGCGATGAACCGCAGCCGACAGTATTCCGGCGGCGCCAGTCAAAAGCCGGAAGCGGTAAAACCGCCCACCGCCCGGCAGCACAAATGAGTTTTTCGGGCATTACCTCCTGCCGCAGTGGAGTGAATCATGATGAGCGAGCCGCGCAATTTTCATAACTATATCGGCGGCCAGTGGCTGGCTCCCGGCAGCGGGCGCTATCTGGAAAATCAGAATCCGGCCGACCGGCGCCAAACGCTGGGGTTTTTCCCCGATTCAAACGCCGGGGATGTGGAACAGGCTCTGTCGGCGGCACAGGCGGCACAGGCCGGCTGGAGCCGCACCCCCGCGCCCCGGCGGGCAGAGATCCTGTTTCGCGCCGGCCAGCTGCTGACGGAACGCAAATCCGAGTACGCCGCGGCCATGACGCGCGAAATGGGCAAAGTTCGGCTGGAAGCCGAAGGCGACGTGCAGGAAGCCATTGACATGTTGTTTTTTATGGCCGGCGAAGGCCGCCGGCTTTATGGCCAGACCACGCCTTCGGAGCTGCCCGACAAAATCTGCCTGACGCGGCGCGTGCCGGTGGGCGTGGCCGGGCTGATCACGCCATGGAATTTCCCCATGGCGATACCGAGTTGGAAGAGTGCGCCGGCGCTGTTGTGCGGCAACACGGTGGTGCTCAAACCCTCCGAGGATGCGCCGCTTTCGGCTGTGCACTGGACCCAAACGCTGGAAGCCGCGGGTCTGCCCCCGGGAGTGCTGAATCTGGTGATGGGCCGGGGCGAAACCGCCGGCGCGGCACTGGTGCGGGACGCGCGAACCCGGATCATTTCCTTTACCGGATCGAGTGATACCGGACGCGAGGTGGGACGCGAGGCAGCCGCCGGGTTCAAGCGCTGCAATCTCGAAATGGGCGGCAAAAATGCGATTCTGGTGCTCGATGACGCGCCGCTCGAACTTGCCCTCGAGGGCGCGCTCTGGGGCGGTTTCGGCACCAGCGGCCAGCGCTGTACCGCGGCCAGCCGCATCATTGTGCAAAAAGGCATCCTGGCCGGATTTCTCAAACTATTCGTGGAACAGACGCGGAAGCTGCAAATCGGCAATGGCCTGGATCCCGGCGTCCAGATCGGACCTCTGGTCAATGCCGCGCAATTGGAAAAAGTGGAGCACTACGCCCGGTTGGGCGCGAGCGAAGGCGCCCGGCTGGCCACCGGTGGCCGGCGCGCCGTGGAAGGTGAACTGCGGCACGGTTACTTTTTTCAGCCCACCATCTTCGCCGAGGTTGAGCCCAATATGCGCATCGCGCGGGAGGAAATTTTCGGCCCGGTGGTCTGCGTGCTCGCCTGCGACGGGCTGGAAGATGGTTTGGCGATCGCTAATGGCACGGGCTACGGCCTTTCGGCTTCCATTTACACTCATGATGTGCAAAAAGCCCTGCGCGCGCAGGATGCGCTCGAAGCCGGCATTGTCTATATCAACGCGCCCACCATCGGGGCCGAGGTGCATCTGCCCTTCGGAGGCGTGAAACAGAGCGGCAATGGCCATCGCGAAAGCGGCCTGGCGACCCTCGATGTCTACTCCGACTGGAAGACGGTGTATATGGACTATAGCGGCCGACTGCAGCGGGCACAGATTGATTAGAACCTGTCTGATAAATGGTGCGATGTGGCTTGGTGGGGCTATGATGCGGCTTTTCCAGCGAAACAATTCCGCGTAGTTTGCGGAGGGGCGCCCATT
>JAKAZV010000168.1 GCA_021826505.1 Acidobacteriota bacterium
TTCCTGCAAAAGCAGCCGCATGTCTTCACGGCTGGCGATGGCCACGCCCACCTTGCCTACCTCGCCCGCGGCCAGCGGGGCGTCGCTGTCGAGGCCGATCTGAGTGGGCAGATCAAAAGCGATCGAGAGTCCGGTCTGGCCCGACTGCAATAAATAGCGGTAACGGAGGTTGGATTCTTCGGCAGTAGCGTAGCCGGCATACTGGCGCATGGTCCAGGGCCGGGCGCGGTACATTGCGGGATGAATGCCGCGGGTAAAGGGGAATTCACCGGGATCGGCGAGATCGCGGTTGTAGTCCAGGCCGGCGATGTCCCGGGGCCGGGCGCAGGAAGCGGAATCTTCCGGTTCCTGCTTCGAGCGGGATGAAGATGGCGGGGTTGCGTCGCCCATGGTGAACCCCCGATTATTTTCCTTTCCGGCGTAAGGCCGCCGTTTTAAACCAGGAACTGAGGCCGAAGTAAGCGAAAAGCAAGCCGATTCCCATCTGCAGAAATGCCATGCGCTCGCCGGCGATGCCGATGCTCGGCGGCAAATGCCGCCAGACGGTCAGGCCGTGCCAGCCGAAGGCCAGGGCAAAGGCGAGAAAAAGCACGCCTCCGATCTGATAGCCAAGCAGCCGCAGCGCCAGCGAAATATGAGCCGTGAACTGGCGGAAAAGGCGCTTGCCTGCGCCCAGCTTGACCGGCGCCGTAGCCGCGATGCGGCTGGAAGCTAGGGAGCGGCTGGCGGCCTGGCCGGTCGCGGCGGCTTTTTCACGCAGCGCGGGATCGCCGGCGGCGCGGCGGGCGGCGTTGAACAATTTGCCGGCGGCGCGGCCCAATTGCCCGCCGGTGGATAAGGGTTCGGCCATCGCTGTTAGTTTATCAATGCCAAGGCGAAGGGATCAGCTTCGCATAGCGGCGTTGGAATCCGCTCGGCGGGGCCGCTTTTTTTGCTTCGCCATTCCAGCGTTTGGCCAGTGAGAGGCAGTGCCAAGGCCCAAAAATTCCACGACTAGGCGAGAACACAATTTCGTGCTGCAATAACAGCGTGGAGAGCAGCGAAGCCAACCCGGCAGCAAACCGTTCCGCCCGCATCCTGCTGGCCGACGACAGCCCGCAGGCGCAGCGCATGGGCGTGCGCATCCTGACCAGCCTGGGCCATGAAGTCACGGCCGTGAGCAACGGCGCGGCGGCGCTGCAGGCGCTGGAGCAGGAGCATTATGACGTGTTGATCGCGGACGTAACGATGCCGGGGCTTTCCGGGCTGGAGTTGTGCGAGATGCGGCTGAGGAAAGCCGAGTGGCGGGCCATCCCCGCGATTCTGGCGCTGGCCGCCTTTGAGCAACTGGAGCCGGGCGCATCGGAGCGGGCGTTTCCGGATGCGGTGGTGCAAAAGCCTTTTGAGGCCAGCGCGCTGGAAGCTCTGATCCAGCGGCTGCTGCAGGCGCCTGCGGCCGCGCTTGCCGCCCCGGCCTGGGAACAACTGCACATACCTCCGCAACGGGAGTGGCGGGTTCAGATTCGCCCGGCGACGGAGGAGGAAAATCAGTTATCCGTTGCCGAAGCCATCGCCCTCTGGCGGGAACAGGAGCAACAGGAACGGACCGCGCGGGAAGCGGCCGCGGCGCAGGCGCAGCCGACGGCCAAGCCGGATGCGGGGGCCGGCGCCGAAGATCCGATGGGGGCCGCGCTGCGGCAGGTGCTGGGCCGTTATCTGGCGCCGGAGATGGTGGAAAGCGCGTGGCGGGATTATCTGGCGCTGCGCACAAACAAATAACTCATGATGAAGCAGCCGGACGGAGGCGCTGACGCCAGGCATAGAGCGCCAGCCCCAGGCCTAAAATGATCGCGGCTCCGCCGAGGGCGCGGCCAAAGTCCGGCCGCGCCAGCAGCATGTATATAAAGCCGGCGATGGCCAGCCAGGCCGGCGCCGGATAGAGCCACATGCGAAACGGGCGCGGGGTTTGCGGCTGCCGGTGCCGCAGCCAGAGCAGACCCACCGCCTGCAATAAAAATTGCAGCAGCAGCCGCACGACCACCAGCGCGGCAATCACCTCGGTGAGCGAAAACAAACAGCCCAGCATGCCCGCGGCCGCCAGCACCAGCAGCGAGCGCGCGGGAAAGCCGTGGGTTTCGCCGGACGGCGCGAACAGGCGAAAAAAATTCCCGTCGCGCGCCGCCGCCCAGGGCACGCGCGAATAGCCCAGCAGGAGAGAAAAGATCGAGCCGAAGGCGGTCCACATGATCAGCAGCGCGGCCAGACGTCCGCCCCAGCTTCCCAAGAGCAGGCGCATGAAGACCGCGGCCACGGCCTGATGCGTGCCCGGATGCGCGGCCGGCGCCAGAAACCAGGCGGCGGGAATCACGCTTAAAATGCCGAAATTCAACAGAATATACAGCCCGGCCACAATGGCAATGGAGCCCAGCACCGCGCGAGGCAGGGTGCGCTCCGGCTGCCGCAATTCGCCGGCCAGAAAGCAGATGTTGTAATAACCCCAATAATCATAGGTCGCAATCAGCAGCGCCGAGGCCAGGGCCGCCCACTTGTCCATATGAATTGCGGGCGGAGGCGCCGGCGCGGCGGCGAGCGCCAAAGGATGCCAGCCCAGCGCATGCGCCAGCCCGGCCAGAATCATCATGCCCAGCGCCAGCATGACGCCCAGCCATAGCCAGTGCGCCAGCTTTTCGATGCCGCGGATATTGCGGAACAAGAGAAACAGCGCCAGTAAAACCACGCCCATGGCCACCAGCGTGCCGGGATTGAAGCGCCAGGCGATGCCCAGAAACCGGCCCTGCCAGCCGCCGCGATGAAGCGCCGGCCAGAGATAGCCGGCATAGCCGGCAAAGCCGATTCCGCCTGAAGCCAGCGACAAGGGCGCGCTGAACAGCACCTGCCAGGCAAATAAAAATGCCAGCAGACGGCCCAAACCCTGCGGCCCATAGATATGCTTCAGATATTGATAGGAACCGCCGGCTTGGGGAAAACTGGCGCCCAGCTCGGCCCATACCATGCCGTCGCACAAGGCCAGCACCGCGGCCAAAAGCCAGGCCCAGATGGCGGTATGGCCGGGCAGCAGAGACAGAACGAGAGGCAGGGTGATGAACGGCCCCACGCCGATCATATCGAGCATATTGAGCCGCAAGGCGCCGCTCAGGCTCAGTTGGGCTGGGGAATCAGGCTGGGACGGCATGCGGAGAATCCGCACCATTGTAGCGGGAAATGCCGACCGCTAAGACACCTGCGAATGCAGGCTGCGTGTGGGATCAAAAACCTGAATAGATTTCGCGGCACAGCCGCTTTTATTTTGGGCGAAACGCTTTCACAAACTTCCGGCCGAAGCCGGGTTTTGCGAACGCTGATGGGGGCTGGAAATCAATTATCGTTCATAGGCGCGGGACCTGATAGGAAACCCCGCGCTTCGGCCTGCGATCTCGCACTTATACTACAGTGCG
>JAKAZV010000169.1 GCA_021826505.1 Acidobacteriota bacterium
GGACGGTGATATTTAACGAGGAAGCCGAGTTCTGGCCCGATATTCGGCATGGCCTGGGCAAGATCTTTTAGGCAGAAGTGAAGAAGCGGGGAAGCGAAGAAGCATATCCGCCCCGAGCCGGAAATTGACCACGCACGCGCCATGTGACACAATGGGACACATGAAAACCGTGAGCCTGCGCGAGTTGCATCATCAAACCGGATACTGGGTGCGGGAATCGGCGCGCCAGGGCGAAATCCAGGTCACCGATGATGGCCGGGTGATCGCGAAAATCGTGCCCCACACAGCCACCGCGGAGGTTCCCTACTTTGCCCAGCGCAAGACGAGCGCCGCATTCCGAAGACTGGCCGCCAAACTGGCCGGGGGCACCGACAGCACGCAGATCATCTCGGAAGACCGCGACTCGCGGCCCTAATGCAATATTTCGACACGAATTATATTGTCCGACTCTATACATATGATCCTGGATGGGAACAGGTAACAGCGCTGGCTGGCGCGGACCAGATAGTTTGCGCCTGGCATGGCCAGGCGGAAGTGGTGGCCGCACTGCACCGCAAATACCGGGAAAACCAGTTGCAGCAAAAGGAATGGCTGCATTTGCTGGAACAATTTCAAGCTGAATGCGAAGCGGGCGCATTCCATTGGTTTCCCTTTACTCCAGCCATCCTGCAACACCTACGCCAGAAATACACCGAGCTGCCCGCGCGCGTGTTGTTACGCTCCGCGGATGCCCTGCATCTGGCATGCGCCGCGACACAGGGGCTGAAAACCATCTACTCGCACGACCAGCGGCTGTTGGACGCGGCGCAATATTTTGGTTTGCAGGGCAAAGATGTGATTGAATAACCCGTCCCAAAGCGGCTTTTGTACAGGCGCGCACCTTGACCCGGAAACCGCGATTGCCTTAAATAACAGAAATGATCGCACCACGACCGCACAGCCGACTGCGAGCGGCGATGCCGCTGCTTGCCCTTTTCCTGATTGCACGGGCCGCGGCGATGACGCCGGGCGGCGGGCCGGGTTCGCCGGCGTGGCTGCGCCAGCGTCCGGTGACGAACCCGGCGGTGCGCGCGCTGGATCTGGAAGTGCCCCGGAAGCTGGTGCTGGCAGGGCATCAGGCCACGGAACTTTCCGCCGCGCGGGAGCTCGAGCAGGGCTGGCGGAAGATGCTGGGCATGAAGCTCCAGCGCGCGGCCGCGGTTCCCGCGAGCGGCGCGATCGTGCTGGGCACGCCGGAGCAGCTGCGCAGACTGCACCTGGATATTCCATTTCCGCGCGGACTGCGGCCCGATGGCTACTGGCTGAAGACGCTGACGCGGAAGTCGCGGCCGCTGCTGGTGATTGCCGGCGGCACGCCGCGGGGCGCGCTCTATGGCGCCTTTGCCCTGCTGCGGCGGATGGCGCTGGGAAGGCCGGTGAACCGCTGGGCGCGGCTGAACAACCCGGCGGCGGCGGTGCGCTGGGTGGACGAGTGGGATAACCTGAACGGCACGATCGAGCGCGGCTACGGCGGCCGGTCGTTTTTTTTCCGCCACGGCCGGGTGCGGCGGCATCTGGCGCGGGTACGCGCCTATGCGCGGCTGCTGGCCTCGCTGGGCATAAACGGCTGCGTGGTCAATAACGTCAACGCCGACCCGCGCACGCTGGCAAGCGGGTTTCTGCCGCAACTGGCGCGCATCGCCGACGCCATGCGGCCGTGGGGCGTGCAAATCGGCCTGGCGGTGAACCTGAACAGCCCGCAGACGGTGGGACACCTGGCCACCTATGATCCCCTCAACCCCGCGGTCGCGGCCTGGTGGCGGCGCAAGGCCGATCAGATTTACCGGCTGATTCCCGACTTCGCCGGCTTTACCGTGAAGGCCGGCTCGGAGGGCCAGCCCGGGCCGGCGCACTACGGCCGCACCCATGCCGATGCGGCCAACGTGGTGGCGCAGGCGCTCGCGCCGCACCACGGGCTGGTGCTGTACCGCGCCTTTGTCTATAACGACCACCTGAATTACAGCGACCTCAAGGCCGACCGGGCCAGGGCCGCCTACGATATTTTTGCCCCGCTGGACGGAAAATTCGACGCCAACGTCATTCTGCAGATCAAATACGGGCCCATTGATTTTCAGGTGCGCGAGCCGGCGCAGCCGCTGTTTGCCGCGCTGCGGCACACCAACCAGGCGATGGAGCTGGAAATCGCGCAGGAATACACGGGCCAGCAGAAACAGGTCTGCTATCTGGCGCCGATGTGGCGCAAGGTGCTGCGGTTTTCCATGCACGCAATGCCGGGACACAGGACGCGGGTCGAATCGCTGATCACCGGCCGGACCTATCACCGTCCGCTGGGCGGCATGGTGGGGGTGGCCAACGTGGGCAGCGATGAGAACTGGCTGGGCTCGACGCTGGCCATGGCCAATTTATATGCCTTTGGACGGCTGGCCTGGAATCCGCGGCGGCATGCGGCGGCGATCGTGCGGCAATGGACGCGGCTGACGTTTGGCGACACTCCGAGACTGGACCGCGTGGTAAATGCCATCGAGCTCGAATCGTGGCATGTGTATAAGGACTATACCGGCAATCTCGGATTGCAAACCCTGACCAATATCACCGGGCCGCATTATGGGCCGGGACCGGAATCGGCGGACCATAACGGCTGGGGCCAATGGATCCGCGCCGGCCATCACGGCGTGGGCATGAATCGAACGGCCAGCGGCACCGGCTATATCGAGCAATACCCGCCGCAGGTGGCGCGGATGTATGCCTCGCTCAAGACCTGCCCGGACAACCTGCTGCTGTGGATGCACCATGTGCCCTATACCTACCGGCTGCATTCGGGCGAAACCGTGATTCAGCACATCTATAACCGCCATTATCAAGGCGCGGCGGAGGCGGCGGAGTTTCCCCGCTGGTGGCGGAGGGTGAAGGGCCTGCTGCCGATGCGGCGCTACCGGCCGATTCTGCGGGAGCTGCAATATCAGGCCGGGTACGCGATTGTGTGGCGGGATTATATCTGCAACTACTTTCACCAGCTTTCGGGCATTCCCGACGCGCTGGGACGGGTGGGACATCATCCGCACCGGATCGAGGCCGAGGCGATGCGGCTCGAGGGCTACCAGATCAAGACTCCGTTCTTTCCGCTGGCCGCCTCGGGCAGGAAATATATTTCCTGCCCGCGCGCGCGCTGCACGGCCAGCTTTGTGTTTCAAGGGCGGAGCGGCCGGTACCGCATGGCCATGCAATATTTTGACCCCAACTTCGGGAAACCGCGGTTTGAAGTTTTTGCCGGACGGCGGCGGATCGCGGACTGGACGGCCGACCGGCATTTTCCCGGCTGGAGCGTGAGTGCGGATAACTCCACGCGCAAGGTGCTGCGGAATGTGGAGCTAAGACAGGGCGAGACGATCCGGATCGTGGGCATCCCGAATAAGCGAGATACGGCG
>JAKAZV010000052.1 GCA_021826505.1 Acidobacteriota bacterium
CTGCAATTGTCGTCTGCCTGCTGGCCTGCTGCAGCTTGCTGTGGGCCAAGCCCAAACATAAAACCTATCTTGCCCAGCCAGCCCAGCTTTTTAATGCCGCCCTCATGGTTGCCCGGACCCATCACGTGGTCACGTATGTGGACCGCCGGGATTTAACCTTATACCTTTGAAACCGGCGGATCGCTGTTCACCACCGGCTTTGTCTGCAACGCATTCATCACCCCCAAAGGCCGGAACCATGCCGTGTTGAACCTGAACGTGCAGAAGAAAAACGGCGCTACTTTTGCCTGGGGGGCGGGCGGACGGCTGGCCAATAATTTTTTCAAGTGGGTGAGAAACGCCCTCATCAGCGGCAATTATCCCCATCCGGCGCCGGCGGCAACGCCCGCACCCGCCCTGAGCACCGTAGCGCCCAGCCAATCCATTGCCGGCGCGCCGCCGGCAAATGCCGCGCGCCCCCTCACCGATGCCGATATTATCGCCTTGAGCAAAGCCGGGCTGCCGCCAGGCGTGATACTCGCCAAAATCCATAATTCTCCGGATGATTTCAATACCGGTGTCAAGGCGCTGATTCAATTAAAAAAGGCCGGAGTGAGCGATTCCGTCATTCAGGCGATGACCATGGCAAAATAAAAAAGTGCGGCGGCGCGGCTTCTGATGTTCACGGCCGGGTCTCAATGTATTGCAATTTCAAAGAACCTGGGTTGAGCCAGGCCCGTGGCCGGTTCGCTGCGGGTTATCCTGCCGCATGATTCCTTCCAGGCCGGGCGCTACGGCTGCAATGCAAAAAAGCTCCCTGGCATGGCATCAGGCGTCGCTAGGGTGACAATAGCCGAATGCCGGAATTTCATTCATGCCGTCACACCAATCTCATTGAAAAATAAAGGCTTATGGTGCCGCGTCGCTAGTGACGCTAGTTTTCTCGGTTTTAAACTCTCCCTGCCGGTCCGATCTTGCGGCACATAATGCATTCCCGGCCGGTCGAAACTAAATAAATTGACTGGTGCGATTGATTCCATAACGAATTTCATGCCGCATGAGCTTTAATGGAAACTTTTTCCGTTATATCAACTGTACCGAATCTCCGGAGTCTTGATTCGAAAAAACAGGAAATCCTCATGCGCAAATACCAGCAACTGCTTGATTCAAAACGCTTTATCCGCCTGGCTGCATTATTATGCCTCCTGGTACCACTGACAATGACGGCTGCCTATGCGCAAGGAGGAGCCCCCCCTCCCGCTCCGACTCCCACAGTGCCTGTTCCATCCCTCACTGTCAATGTGGGGCAAACTTCTCCAGTGGTATTCACTTCGGTGACCTTTACCACTGCCGGAACGCTTGGAAATATCGCGGTCGTTACGCAAGGCGCGCTGAATAAGGATTTCAATGCCGCTCCGGGTGGTACCTGCACCCCGGGACAGATATACGCGGTAGGTCAGTCTTGCATAGAGTATTACACCTTCAGCCCTCTCGCGGCTGGGGAACGGATGGGCGCAATTGTAGCCACTGATGGCAGCGGCAACGTGCTGGGCACTCGATACCTGACCGGAGTCGGCATCGGCCCCATGGGCTTGTTCACGAATGCGGTTCCCACCACCACGATTGGCGGTCTGAATGCCGCCCGCGGCATGAGCATGGACGGAAACGGCAATATTTATTGGGCCAATACGAATCAGAGCACCGGCTATCTGGAAGAATTGCCCCACAACTCAAATACGGTGGTGCAACTGGGCGGCGCAATCAATTTTTCGTGCGGCAGCCATTCCGCGGGTGCGACCGCGGTAGATGGCGCCGGCAACGTTTATCTGGCGGCCGGCTGCGGCGCCATTTATCAGTACGAGAACGGCTCACTGCTGTACGTTACCGCGGTGCCCTCCCTGGACGACAACCTGGAAGTGGATGGCCAGGGGAACCTATATACCAGCGGATTCAGCAACGGTAATGTCGGCGCGATTTATCGAGTTTCGGTGCAGACGCATAATTTGGTCACGCTGCTGGCGGGTAATCTGGGACATCGGTTTGTCAGCATGGGGATCGACGCCAACGGCGATCTCTTTCCAGTGGATTATTACACCAACACCTTGTTTGAGATTCCCGCCGGCCAGTCCGCCCTGCAGACGTTATTTTCCGGCAACGGCCTCAGTAATCCCGATGCTGTCGCCCTCGACCCGGCCGGCAATATTTATGTCTGCAATCTTTCGGGGCCCGATCAGGTGGTGCGCTATGCGGCCGGAACCTGGCAGGCCACCCCGCTGCCGGCGGTGGGAACGGTGGGAATTTTTCTGGATAACAGCGGGAATTTAATCACCTTGACCAGCAGCAACACGCTGCAGGTTTTTATCCGCACTCCCCCCAGTGTGAGTTTTCCCTCCACCGCTTATGGGTCCACCGCTTCGGCTCCGCTGATGGAATTTGAAAATGACGGCAACGCGGGGCTGAATGTTTCCGCCTATGCCGCCACCGCCAGTTTCGGAACCAATGGCGCGGGCAACACCTGCCAGGCAGGAACCCTGAACGCGGGCGCCACCTGCATGATTGGAGCCTCGTTTACTCCGGTCAGCACGGGAGCGCTCAGCGGCACGCTGACCCTGACCGATAACAACCTGAATCAGATCAACGCCCAGCAAAGCGTGGGACTGTCGGGGTCGGCCACCCAGGCAACCCTGACCGTAACCGCGTCCAGTGAAAGCATGACGTATGGCAATGCGCCTCCGGTCGTGGCGCCGAACTACTCCGGGTTTGTCAACGGAGATAGCGAGGGCAGCCTCACCTCATTGCCCGTCTGCTCGACTGCGGCGACGGCGGCGAGCAATGTTGGCGTCTATGGTACGAGCTGCGCGGGCGGGGCAGATCCCAATTACACATTCAATTATGCAACTGGCACGATGACAGTGCTCCCGGCCACGCCGGCGATCAGTTTCAGTCTGGCTTCGCCGGTCATCGTGAACGCAACGGCCGGGCTGAATGCCACAGCCAGCAATGGCGCGGCCGTGAGCTATTCGATCAGCGGCGGCACGGCAAATATCAATGGCGGCACGCTGACCTTTTCCAATGCCGGACAGGTCACGGTCGTGGCCAGCGTGGCGGCTTCCACCAATTACACTGCGGCATCGGCTGCGCAAACAGTGACGGTCAATCCCGAGCCGATTGCTTACGCGGCGCCGGAAACCAGCGTGGGGCAGTCGAGCGCGGTGCAAACGGCGTGGGTCAATATTGCCACGGCGGGCACTCCCGCCAGCATCAGTGTGGTGACGTCGGGCGCGACGGGAAAAGACTTCAATCCTCCCTCGCCAATGACGATTTCGGGCCTCGACTGTTCGGCCGGCATGGCCTATAGCGTGGGCCAGGCGTGCGCGGTGCGGTACGTCTTCAGCCCCGCCAGTCCGGGCGAGCGCGAAGGCGGCGTGGTGCTGAAAAACAGCAGTGGCGTGGTGCTCGGCTCCAGCTATCTGGGCGGCGTGGGCGACGCTCCGCTGGGACTGTTCTCTTCCCCCACGGCGACCTGGTCGGTCAGCGATCCCAATCTGGTGAACCTACCCCGCGGCATCAGCGTGGATGGCAACGGCAACGTGTATTTTGCCAATACCAACGGCGCACAAGGACTCAATGAAATTCCCAGCGGCGGCGGATCGGTGATCCAGGTCATTGCCACCTCCGTCGGCACGGGCGCCACCGCCGTGGATGGCGAGGGCAATGTTTACCTGGCGGACGCGGACCAGCAAGCCATCTTTGAGCTGGTCAATGGCCATCTGGTGACCATCGTCTCTGGATTTGCTCCGGATGACAATCTCGAGGTGGACGGCGCGGGTAATTTATATACCAGCGATTACAATACCGGCGCGATCTATGAGATTGCCGCCGGCACTCATGCGGTCACGACCATCGTTCCCGGCAACCTGGGATACCGTTTCATCGGCATGGCGGGTGATCCGGAAGGCAATGTATTTGCCGCCGACTTCAATAACAATGTTGTGTACGAAATCAAAGCCGGAACCAGCGGCGCTTCCGCGCTGATCCCGATTGCCAGCGGCGGACCGTTGAGCAACCCGCACGCGGTCGCGGTGGATCCGGCGGGCAACGTGTACGTCGGGAACCTGACGGGAGCATCCAATATTCTGCGCTATGCCGCCGGAACCTGGGCGGTGACGGCGCTGCCCGCCACCGGAACGCGCAGCATTGTGCTGGACGGAAGCGGCAACATCTATACCGTGGTGAATGAAAGCACGATTGCTTCGTATTCCCGCCTCAATCCGCCGGCGATTCCCTTCCCCTCCACGGTGTACGGCGCCACCAGCAGCGCGCCGCTGGTGGAATTTGAAAACGACGGTAATGCGGGGCTGAATATTTCCGCCTACGCCGCCACCGCCAACTTCGGCGTGAATGGCGCCGGCAATACCTGCGCCGCGGGCACGCTGAATGCCGGCGCAACCTGCTTCATCGGCGCCTCGTTCGCGCCTTTGGCCGTCGGGAACCTCAGCGGTTCGCTCAGCCTTACCGATAACACGCTGAACCAGGCCAATGCGCTGCAAAGCATCGGCCTGAGCGGTACGGCCACGCCGGGCGCGGTCACCATCAATGTCACCGGTTATACCGTGACCTACGACGGCGCGGCTCACACGGCTACGGGCACCGCGACCGGCGCGAACGGCGCGGATTTGAGCGCCGACCTGAACCTGAGTGGCACCACGCATACCAACGCTGGGACCTATTCGGGCGATACCTGGTCGTTCCACGACCCCAACGGCGACTATAAAGACATCAGCGGCACGGTCACCGATGTGATCAACAAGGCCAACGCCACCGTAACCGTCACGCCTTACAGCCTGACCTACGACGGCGCGGCTCACACGGCCACGGGTACCGTGACCGGCGTGAACGGCGCGGCGCTGATGGGTCTGAACCTGAGCGGCACCACGCATACCAATGCCGCAACCTACTCCACCGATGCCTGGACGTTTACCGACTCCACGGGCAACTACAATAGCGCCACCGGCAGGGTCAGCGATTTGATCACACCCGCGCCGTTGACGGTCACGGCCAATAACGCCACCACCACTTATGGCGCCGGCTTGCCGGCGTTTACCGGCAGCGTCAGCGGAGCGGTGAACGGTGACACCTTCGTCGAATCGTTCTCCACCCTGGCTAACGCTTCCAGCCCGGCCGGAGTTTATGCCATCACGCCCAGTGTGACGGGCGCGGATCTGATCAACTACAGCGTGACCGATGTGCCGGGAGTGCTGACCATTGATCCGGCTCCGCTGACGATTACCGCCAATGATCAGACCAAGGTGCTGAACGCGCCCAACCCCGCGCTGACCGCCAGCTACAGCGGTTTTGTGCTGGGCGAGGGTCCGGCGGTGCTGAACGGAACCCTCACCTGCACAACCACGGCGGTGCTGAACAGCCCGGTCGGCGGCTATCCCATCACCTGCTCGGGGCTGAGTTCGGCTAACTACACGATCACCTATGTGACGGGCAAGCTGAGCGTGTTGTATCTGGTGGGCGCCTGCCCGGTGCCGCAGCACCAGGGAGACAACGACGGCGACAATAATGACGGCGATCATGGCTCCGGGAATCTGATCCTCAGCCACGTCATTCTCGATCCCATCAAAGCCGACGGCACGAGCGTCTTTGATGGCCACGGAGACTTGCCGGTGCGCTTCCGCGTCTGCGACGCCAACGGCAACTCAATTGGCGATCCCAACCTGATCGTCTCGTTCGTTTCGCTCAACGGACCGCAACCCACAAGCCTGGGCGACCGCGACGAGCAGGGCTGGCACTTCGACGGCGACTGGGACCAGAATCCGGGCCATGACCAGGATCACGCCAACCCGCATCCGAAATGGACTTATCATCTCAGCCTGCGGACGCTGGCGAATGCCACCTACAACTACCTGATCACGCTGAACGACGGCACGACCATCCCCTTCAGCTTCACGGTTAACCAGAAAGACCATGGCCAGGGAGGAGACGACAGCCATCAGGGCCATTAGTCTGGGATTCCTGCATTCACATGCATGATGGATGGGCGTGCCGGGTACAAGGCACGCCCATTTTTTTTTACAGCTAACGTCTAGGGCCGAGTCGCGCGGTGGTGCACGTTTTGTGTGTGCCGCCGCAACTGAAGTGCGGTTTGGCCATGCGCGCTGCTCCGGCCGGTTGCCAGACATCCGCAAATACAATATATGTATTGATGATCCGGATCAGCATGAAAGAACCAGCGTCAGGCGCGAAGCGGGGGCCGTTCATTACCTTTGAAGGCCTGGACGGCAGCGGCAAAAGCACGCAACTGCGGCTGCTGGCGGCGCGGCTGCGCGAGCACGGGCATAAGGTGCTGGAAACGCGCGAACCGGGTGGCACGCCGTTGGGCGAGGAGATCCGGCGGCTGGCGCTGGAGGAACGGGAAGAAGCGCCGGCGCCCCGTGCCGAGCTGGGGCTGATGTTCGCCGCCCGCGCCGACCACTGTGCGCGGCGCATCGAGCCGGCCCGCGCCCAGGGCATCTGGGTGCTGTGCGACCGCTTCACTGACGCCTCGGAAGCCTATCAGGGCGCCGGCCGCGGCTTGGGCGGCGAGCTGGTGCGGCAGCTGCATAGGGTGCTGTGCCCGGAGAGCTGGCCCGATCTGACCTTTTTTCTCGACGTCGAGATCGCCACCTGCCTCGAACGCTCGCGCCAGCGATTGCGGCGGGAAGCCTCCAGGGAAGGCCGCTTCGAGAGCGAAACGGAAGAGTTTTTCCGCAAGGTCCGCGACGGCTACCTGGAAATTCAAAAACGCGAACCGGCCCGCTTTCGGATCATTGCCGCCGAGGGGGAAGTTTATGATGTGGCGGGGAAAATATGGAATGAACTGGAAGCCTGGCGAAACGCAGAAGCGAAGCAGTGAAGAAACGGAGAAGTAAAACAAAAGCATGCCGTTTGAGAATTTTTTGGGCAATCCCGGGGCGGCGGCACAGGTGCGGGCGGCGGTGCGCGACCGCGCCGGCAATCCGACCTGGCTGCTGAGCGGCCCGGCGGGGGTGGGCAAGACCACGCTGGCATTGCGGCTGGGGTTGGGATTGAACTGCCAAAAGCCGGCGCCCGAGGGCGAATTCTGCGGTGAATGCGCAAGCTGCCAGAGCTTTCGCGGCTTCGACTGCCTGCCCGAGCTGATCGAAGCCGGCCTGGAGTACCGGCAGGCGGCGGCGCGTACGCGGGCGCGGGAGCTGGCCCCGCTGATGGTCGAAGCGCATCCGCAAATTCGTTTTTTTCCGCCCGACGGCGAAATGCTGACCATGGCCCAGGCGCGGGAGGCGGCGCGGATGGCGCAGATGCGGCCCGACCCGGGCCGGCATTGGGTGCTGATCCTGGAGGGATTCGACCGCGCGCGCTGGATGGTTCAATCGGCCATGCTCAAGGTGCTGGAAGAGCCGCCGGCGGGCTGCACGCTGGTGCTGCTGGCTGCCCATGCCCGGGAAGTGCTGGCTACGGTGCGGTCGCGGGCGCGAGTGGTTGAGCTGGGGCCGGTGGACAGCGGCGAGCTGGAAACCTGGCTGGCCGGGCAGCGGCCCGAGATGAAGCACGCGGAATTGGAGCTGATCGCGCGGCTGGCGGGAGGGTGTCCGGGACGGGCGCGGGGGCTGGATTTGGCCGCGTACCGGCAAAAACGCGAGTTTTTCATGGCCTGCCTGGAGGCCCTGGCGCGGCCGGGCGGACATATACGGCTATTTGGCCTGACTGAAGGGATGAGAAACCAGAAAGAAGGGGTTGAAACTCAGGCGGAAATTCTATATAGTTTGCTGCAAGATGTCGTGTATCTGAAGAGCGGCCATTCACTCGCCATCCGGAATCTGGACGCCCGTAGCCGGCTGGAAGGCTGGGCGCGGCAGATCGGCTGGAATCAGCTCACGCAGGCCGTGGAACAGCTGGACCGCCTGGTCGGCTTGTCGCGGCGCAACCTGAACCGGGCCCTGGCCTGGGATGCGTGGACACTGCGGCTCAGGGCAAGAGCCTGAACGGCCGGCGCCGCGGATACACCGAGAACAACAAGGAGACGCCACTTCACCCATGCCCACCGAAACCCGCCGCGCCGCCGCCGAACCGGATGTGATCGCTAACCGCAAGCTGATTCGGCCCTCATTGTCGGATATCCGGGAACAGATCGCCAAGGCCAAAATCGCCCCCGCGCCCGCGCCGATGCCGCCGGCTCCCGCATCCGTACCGGCGCCGCCCGCGGCGGCCTTCATCAAGCCGGTGCGCAAGCCGATACCGCCGGAGCAGACGAACGCCGAAAACTTTTATTACCTGAAGCAGATGCAGACCCGCATTCCGATCGTGGCGGTGCTGCTCGACGGCGAGCATATCGAAGGCGTGCTCGAGTGGTATGACCGCCATTGTCTGAAAATCAACCGGACCGGCCAGCCCAACCTGCTGGTGTATAAATCACAGATCAAATATTTGTATAAAACGGAAGAAGCGGATAAGTGATCCGGGAACCGGCCCCCCGGTCCCGCGGCATGGGTTTCGCCGCCGCGTGTTGCCAAAACAAGGGCGGATTCCGGCAATAAAACCACGGCCGGCTTGTTATAATGACGCGTGATTCGCGCGGGATATTATTATGCCGCCGCCCTGATCGCCGCGGGTCTGGCGCTGGGTTGGCTGCTGAGCTGGCCGGCGGCGCTGCCGGGGCTGCTGCTGGCGGCTTTTTTTCTCTATTTTTTCCGCGACCCCAGGCGAGTCTCACCCCCGGATGAGCGGCTGATCGTGGCTCCGGCCGACGGCAAGGTCACGCTGGCCGCGCCCGAGGGCGAAGGCTACCGGATCAGCATTTTTCTTTCCGTGTTTGATGTGCATGTGAACCGCGCGCCCATGGCCGGATGGGTGAGCGATGTCGAGCGCCGGCCGGGCCGCTTCATGAACGCCCTGCGGGCCGAGTCGGCGGTAGTCAACGAACAGGTGCGCAGCCGCCTGGAAGGTCCGCAAGGCAAGCTGGAGATGATCCAGATCGCGGGACTGCTGGCGCGCCGGATCGAGTTCTGGCCGCGGCCGGGAACGAAAATCGAGCGCGGGCAGCGCGTGGGGCTGATCAAGTTCGGCTCGCGCGTGGACCTGCGCCTGCCACCCGAGGCCAGGCTGCGGGTGCGGGTGGGCGACCGGGTAAAAGGCGGCGAGAGCGTGGTGGCGGAGTGGAGTGTGGGAAGCGTGGAGATGAATGGAAAATAATTTAACCGCACGAACCAGCGGCCCGGCCGATCATCCGCGGCCGCGGCAGATGCGGCGTTCATTCCGCCGCGGCACCGCGCTGCTGCCTTCGCTGTTTACCGTCGCCAATCTGGGCATGGGATGGTATGCGCTGCAGCAAACCTGCCTGGCGCTGCAGAGCCTGGGCGGACGGGCGGCGGCGGACCGGCTGGACCTGGCGGCCAAGGCAATCGGCTGGGCCATTCTGCTGGATGGAATGGATGGCCGGATCGCGCGCCTGACCGGATCCTCCAGCGCCTTTGGCCGGGAGTTTGATTCGCTGGCCGATGTGATCAGCTTTGGAGTGGCCCCGGCGCTGCTCGGCTTTATCTGGGGATTGCGGTTTTTGACGCTGCAGCCGCGGCTGGGCATTCCGTTGAACCACGCCGGGGAACTGATCGCCTTTTTGTTCGTGGTAGCGTGCGCGGCGCGGCTGGCGCGGTTTAATCTGAGCGGGCCCGAATCCAGTCCCTCCAACCCCGGCCGTCCGGACCGCAAATATTTCGTGGGCATGCCGGCGCCGGCGGCGGCGGGGCTGGTGGCGGCCGTGGTGCATTTTTTCGCCTCGCCCCATTTTCTCTTCAACGATCCCAACCAGAGCCTTACGGGAGCGCTGCTGTGGCTGGCCCTGCTGCTGGCCATATCGTACCTGATGGTCAGCCGGTGGCGATTCTTCAGCTTTAAAGACATTGACCTGCGGCGGCGGCGGCGCTGGGTGACGACGGTAGCGGTGGGACTGCTGCTGGCCGGCATCTGGTATTTTTCGGAAGTGCTGCTGCTGCTGTTGGCCGTGGTGTATGTAGGCACGGCGATCTATTGGCGGCTGGAGCACAGGCTGCGGCGGCGGCCAAGCCGGGGAGAAAGTCAATGATGACGATGCGCCGGCCGGCCGCGATCGTTGGCGCCGACAGCCTGCAGGGCCGCGAACTGGGTTTGGTGCTGCGGCAACGGCGGCTGCCGGTGACGCCGCGGCTGTTCAGCAGCCTGAAAACCGCCCCGGCGGCGGATGAATCGGCCGAAACCCGGCGGCTGATGGAGTTTGGCGAAGAAGCGCAATGGATTGAAACCCCGGGCGCGGCCGAACTGGCGGAGATGGGACTGGTGTTTTTTGCCGATGATGCCGCAACGGCGCGCGCGCTTTACCCCGCCCTGCCCGCGGGCTGCGCGGCAATCGACTTGACCGGCGGGCTGGCCGATATTCCGGGCGCGGAGCTGACCAGCGCGGAGCGGCTGGAAGCGCGCAGCCTGGAACGGAATCTGGGGCCGGGGCCATGGCTGACGCCGAATGCCGCCGCGCTGACACTGGCCCGGACGCTGGAGCGGCTGAGCGAGAGCGCGCGAATCGAACGCGCGGCGGCGGTGGTCATTCGCCCGGTGAGCCAGCAAGGCCAGGCCGGAATCCGGGAACTGCATGAGCAGGCGCGGGCGCTGCTGGGATTTCAACCGGTGCCCACCCAGGTGCTGGGCGGACAACTGGCCTTTAACCTGCGACCGGAGGGAATCAATCACCCGGATGAACCGGGCGAAGCCCGCCAGCTGGCGGAGCAGATCGAGCGCCTGCTGGCGGAAGCGGAGCGGCCGGTGATCGTGCCGGCGCTGCGCATACTCGACGCCCCGATTTTTCATGCCTACCTGATCACGCTATGGTTTGAAACCGCCGGCACGGTCGACGCCCAGGGGTTAAGCCACTGGATGAAGAGCGCGGCCGCGGACCCGGACGCGCTGGCCATCGCGGATGCCGAAGCGCCGGCGCCGGGACCGGTGCGGAAAGATGAGCAGGGAGGATATTGGCTGCAGTTGGCGGCGGATGATTTGAAAATACCGTCGGTGGAAGCGGTGAGAATCGCGGAGCTGTTACTGCTCCAGGCAAAGGGATGAGCGCAGTGACGCGGAGAAGCGGAGCGGCCAGAATAACGATGCTTGCGGTGGCGCTGCCGCTGTGGGCGGCGGGATGCGGCTACCGGCTGACGACCCACGCGCGGGCGCTGCCGCCGCGAATGCGGATCGTGGCCGTGCCCGCGTTTGTGAACCATACGCGGGTGCCGCAGCTTTCGCAGATGATCACGGCGGCCACGGAACGCGAACTGCTGACCCGGACCCATGCCCGGGTGCAATCGCGCCCGCCGGGCAGCGACGCGCTGCTGCGCGGCACCCTGCTGTCAGCCACGGCGGCGCCGATCACGTTTGACCCCATCACCAACCGCGCCACCACGGTGCGGGTGCGGCTGCGCATAGCGGTGCAGTTTGTGGATGAGCGCAGCGGACGGGTGCTGTACTCCGACCCGGCCCTGATTTTTACCGGCAATTACCAGATCAGCGAGCAGACGCAAGAGTATATTGAAGAAGACGCGCTGGCCTGGCGGCGGCTGAGCCGGAGGGCGGCGCGGGATATTGTGGCCGCGATCCTGGACCGTTTTCATCATGGCTGAACGGCGGCGTGACGGCAGGGGCATTTCTTCGTCTTGATGGCTGCGCAACAGCCGCTCATGAGAGCCCCCACGCTTCCGCCGGCAGCGTTCATTTATTTTGATTGCCTATGACCGCCGCATCCGCCCAAATCTCGACCGCGCTGGAGCGCTGGCTGGCGCCGCTGGCCGGACCGCGGCTGGCGCCCGCGTATTTATTGCTGGGCGATAACCGGTTTCTGCAGGACCGCTTCCGGCAGCGGCTGCTGGCGCGCTGGCTGCCGGAAGAGCAGCGAGCCTATGGATGGTTCGATGAAGACCTCGCGCGCGAGCCGCTGGACGCCATTCTCGACCGCGCCCGCAATCGGTCGCTGATGGCTCCGGTGCAGATCTTTTATCTGCGCAACGCGAAAGAATTGCTGGGCCGGGGCGGAAGTTCTCCGGGAAGCGAGGGCGATGCGCGGCCGCGGGGCGCGAAGCGGCATGGGAACTTTCCTGACAATCTGGCCGACTACCTGCGCGATCCCAATCCGGGCGCGACGCTGGTGCTGGTGGCCGACCATCTGCATCTGCCCGCCGACCGGAGACGCCTGGGGTTCGAGGACAAAACCAAGCTGGCGCGCATGGAAGAAACTCTCGGAGGATTGTGCACAGTGCTGGAGTGCGGGCAGTGGAACCCGGCCGACTGCGCCGGAGTGGTGGCCGAATTGGCGGCAGAGGCGGGCGCGGAGATCGGCAAAGATGCGATTGATAGCCTGCTGGAGCTGTTTGACGGCGACCTGGGCTTGATCGCGCCCGAAGTGGAAAAGCTGAGCCTGCAGGCGCGCACCGGCGACGGCCGGGCCAGGATTGCCGCTTCCCTGGTGCGGACTTCGGCGGCGGCGAACCGGCAGCGCAGCCTGCCCGATCTGCTGGGTGCTATGGCGCAGAAAAACCGCAAACTGGCGCTCGAGACCCTGGCCGCGATCTGGCGGGAAGAAGGAGACGCGGCAGCGATTCCACTGGTCTATCAGCTCGCGCGCGCCCTGAAGATGGCGCTGCTGGTGCAGGAAGAGCGGATCCTGGACCGCGGCGATATGTACCGCCGGCTGCCGGAAGGCCTGAAGCCGGCGACGATCATGGCCGACTCGATTCTACTGATCGGTCAGCGCTGGTCAGCCGAACAAATGCGGCAGGGGCTGATGCAGTTAAACCAGATTGACGCCGACCTGCGATCAAGCCCGATTGCAAGCGAACTGCTGTTTGAACAACTGGTGCTGCAGTTGATATAACGCATATTGCAGGCAGAATCACCCCCCACTCCCAGAAATTGAAAAATATAAACCCTGAATATCCAGCAGCTTATGGCGATGAAGGGGGAAATAAAGGCATGAGAAAAATTTTCATCGAAATGTAAATAAATTCTGTTTTGCGGAGAAACAACGGGTGTAAAATACATTTATCCACACACTTGACCGTGCCCCTTCGGGGGCTACGACCACTGACCGGAAGGTTGGCACCCCCCAGCCTTCCGGATTTTTTTTATAATGAACTGGTCATGAATTCTTCCCTTCCCCTTGCCGCCGCCGATCCAGACGTAAATGCCGCGATTTGTGCCGAAGCCCAGCGCCAGCACACCCATTTGGAGCTGATCGCCTCGGAGAATTTTGTCAGCGCCGCGGTGCTGGAAGCCGCCGGCTCGGTGCTGACCAACAAATATGCCGAAGGCTACCCGGGCAAGCGCTATTACGGGGGCTGCGAATTTGTGGATCAGGTGGAAGAACTGGCGCGGGGACGGGTCCGGGCGCTGTTCGATGCCGAGCATGCGAACGTGCAGCCGCATTCCGGCTCGCAGGCCAACGATGCGGCTTATGCCGCGATTCTGGAACCCGGCGACCGGGTGTTGGGCATGGATCTGGCGCATGGCGGGCATTTGACGCACGGACATCCGCTGAATTTTTCGGGCAAGTTGTACCAGTTCGCCGGCTACGGAGTGGACCGCGAAACGGAAACGATTGACTACGACGCACTGGCGCGGCAGGCAAAGGAATTCCGGCCCAAGCTGATCGTGGGCGGCGGCAGCGCCTATTCGCGGGTGATTGATTTTGCCCGGCTGCGGGCGGCGGCCGACGAAGTGGGCGCCCGGGTGATGGTGGATATGGCGCATTTCGCCGGACTGGTGGCGGGCGGAGTTCACCCCAGCCCGGTGCCGCACGCCGATATAGTGACCTCGACCACGCATAAAACACTGCGGGGGCCGCGGTCGGGAATGATCTTGTGCCGACGGGAGCTGGCGGCGGCGATTGACAAGTCGGTGTTTCCGGGCAAGCAGGGCGGTCCTTTGATGCACATCATCGCGGCCAAGGCGGTGTGTTTCCATGAAGCCGCCCAGCCGGAGTTCCGCAGCTATGCGCGGCAGGTAGTGGCCAACGCGAAAAAACTGGCGGAGGGACTGCGGCAGGAGGGTTTCCGCATCATTTCGGGTGGCACCGACACGCATTTGTTTCTGCTGGATGTGACCGCGGCGGGGCTGCGGGGTAAAGAAGCGGAGACGGCTCTGCACGCGGCCCACATCACGGTGAACAAAAACGCCATACCGTTCGATCCGCATCCGCCCATGAACCCAAGCGGCATCCGGCTGGGCACGCCGGCCCTGACCACGCGCGGAATGGGAGAAAAAGAGATGGCCGCCATCGCCGGGCTGATCGCGCGGGTGCTGCGGGCGCCGCAAGAGGCGAACGTTCTGGCTGAAGTCCGGCGGCAGGTCGAAGAGCTGGCCGAGGCTTTTCCTTTATATCGTGAACGGCGGGAAGCCGCCGCTTGCCTGACATAAACCCAACCATCGGCCGCAGCCAGGAAACTCATGGCCACGGAAACCGCTCTGCCGCCGGACCGGACCGCCCGCACGGGCGGAACGGCGATTCCGTTGGTGGCCATGGATGTGCGGCGGATCGACCACTTTGGATTTGGCACACACATCCGCAACACGGTCCGCGGACTGATGGAATTGCCGCCGCGGCTGCGCTACGCGCTGCTGGGCAGCCGCGACGATCTGCGGCAATGGCCGCAACTGCCCGACCATTTCCGCGGCGTGGAGATGGAGACAAGCGAAGCCGCGCCGAGCAATCTGCTGCGGCTGCCCTGGCGGCTGCGGCAGCTGGGCGCGAACCTGCTGCATGTGCCGCATCATGAATGGGTGCCGCTGTGGCTGCCCTGCCCGTATCTGGTAACGGTGCATGACCTGGTGGAGTTTGTGCTGCCGCAGGCGGCGGGACGCGGACGGGGATTGCGGCGGCGGCTGGTGCGGCGCAGCCTGCAGCGGGCGGCGCGAATCGTGGCGGTTTCCGAATCCACGCGGCGCGATATCATGCGCCAGTTCCGGGTGCCGTTTGCCCATATTCAAGTAGTCAAAAACGCGATTGACGAAGAACTGCGCCGGCCGGCGAACGGGGAGGAACGAGCGCAGGCGGCGGCGCGGTATGCGCTGGACGCTCCCTTTGTGCTGTATGCCGGGAGTGTGCAGCCGCATAAAAATATCGGCCGCCTGATCGAAGCTTTCGCGGCCCTGAAAGCGGGGCTGGTGGGCACGCGCTGGGAAACGCTCAAGCTGGTGGTAATCGGCGACAAACCCGCACGGCATCCGGGGCTGCGGCGGACGGTGATCCGCAGCCGCATGCGGCAGGAGGTGCGGTTTCTCGGCTTTGTGCCACGGGAAACGCTGCGGGCACTGTATGCCGAAGCGGCGGTCTTCGCCTTCCCTTCCCTGCATGAAGGCTTTGGCCTGCCTCCGCTCGAAGCCATGGCGCAGGGCACGCCGGTGGTGGCCTCCAACAGCGCCTCGCTGCCGGAGGTGGTGCAGCAGGCGGCGGTGCTGGTGAACCCGGAAAATGTGTTTGACATTCACCGCGGGCTGCGGCAATGCCTGCTGGATGAAGAATTACGGCAGAAGCTGCGGGCCGCGGGGCTGGCGCAGGTGCGGCAGTTCAGCTGGCGGGATTCGGCCCGGCGGCTGGAAGATATTTATTGCTCGCTCGTTTATCAGACCCGCTAAAAATAAGAACGCAGGCAGCGGTCCGGCTTGCATCGAGTCATTAGGTTTTAACATTATTTACCTTCGAGATTCCACACACATATTCAGCCGGCGCACGCGTTCTTACTTGCAGACGCCACGGAATTTGCAACCAGCGAATAAACCCGGGCGTCAAATGAGTGTAAGACGTTCCACTGCAATGAAACGTAGCAGAGGCAACGGAGGCTACATTATGAAATCCACACTGATCCGGAAGTCGCGTTTTTCTATCACCGCCATATTGGCGGCCGCATTGAGTCTGGCGGGCATATCTGCGCTGGCCGCGCCGGTTGCGTCCTCGGCTCGCACTTTCAAACCGCACTCGGCTTCGCTGCATGCCCTGGACGCGCAGATCAGCTCATTTCTGAACACAAAATATGCGAAGCATGCCCATCTGCGCGGAGTGCGGGCCCGGACAAGCGACCGGGTCGTCACATTAAATGGCAGCGTGCCTGATTATCGGGCCTTTCTGCAAGCCAACCATATCGCCCGGCAGGTAAGCTCCGTCAACGGCGTGATTGACCATATCGCGGTCCGGGCGCCCTATGTGCCGGATGCCAGTCTGCAAAAAACCATTGACCAACGGCTGGTTTACAGCCGGCTGGGCATGGGGCAGATTTTCAATGGCATCAGCACCAAAGTCAATCATGGCGTGGTGACGCTTTCCGGCCAGGTGGTGGACTATCCGAGCCGGGATTCGGCGCTCGACATCGTGGACGATACCACCGGGGTGAAGGGCGTGGTGGACCATGTCAAAGTGGCGCCGCTGTCGCCGTTTGACAACCAGATCCGGTTTGAAGCCGCGCGCGCTATTTACCGAAATCCGGAACTGTCGAAATATGCCCTTGATCCGGCGCACCCGATCCGCATTCTGGTCAATAACGGACATGTCACGCTCTGGGGCGTGGTGGACAGCAAAATGGATAAACAACTGGCGTTTATGGCAGTGAATGGGCTGCCCAATGTTTTCAGCGTGAAGAATGATCTGGTGGTGAAGTAAATGAACGAGCGCTGAAGCACGAGGTTCCGGTCTCGTGCTTCAGCCTTCAGCTCATTTTGAGCCCCGAGTCCTTAGTCCAGGGACCAATCCAACCATCCGGAAGCGAAGCTCACGGCATCTAATCTAGCCCGCGCCGAAGCTGCAATCCGGCCGGCTCTGCCGTGGCATTTTATGATTCGCGAACTTTACGCGTACTGACCAGCGGCCTGCTCTTCGGGCTGGGGTTATGGTTTATATACGCCGCCCGGGCCGTGCTGATCGCATTTGTTTTTGCCATGCTATTTGCCTATCTGCTGGAGCCGGTGGTGAACCGCATGCAAAAACGGCTGCGCGGACGGCGTGGCGCGGCCATCGCGCTGCTTTACGGGATTATCTTCGCGGCGCTGCTGGTGCTGGGGGCG
>JAKAZV010000053.1 GCA_021826505.1 Acidobacteriota bacterium
TAATCATCATATCATTTGGCTGGCGGCAAGCTGGCGTGATTACCGCCAGCAATCTCCCATATTGTATTCACTTGATTCGTGGCATGGAAGGTCGGAATTGAGGACCGTCATGAAAAGCATAATGACCTGGTTGATTGTTCTGGGTTCTGCGATTTTTCTCGCCGCCCAAAGAGCAACTTTTCACGCGGTGACGCGATTGGTACAAGTTCCGGTTGAAGTATTCAATTCACATGGCAAATTCGTTCCCGGATTGACGAAGACTGATTTCCAATTGCGCATCAATGGTAAATTTTGGCCCATTGCCAATCTGGATATAATTCGTAAAAACGTTCGTGCGGCATCATCCATTAGTTTATTAACTCATCAAGTTGAGCAATGGCGCAACGGTATATTCTCCAATCATATCCATGAAACACCGCGTAATCGGATTGTTTTTTTGTTTGACATGACCCATATTCCCAGGATGGCACGCGCGCAACTACAGCTGCAGATAAATCGGGTATTGCAAAAACCAATTCCCGGCAATGAGGATATAGCTGTCCTGGAGGAAAACCCCGGCCTGATTGAATTACAATCATTCACGCAAAATCGTCAATTATTGCATAGCGCTATCAATAGAATAGGATACTATCATACGAAAAGAACATTGGCATCGGTCTATCGTTCCCTGGGTGGATTATACGGCGGTGAATTTGGTGGTGATGCTGAGCCTTTGCAAGGAGCTCCGCTTGCACCTGTCCCCGAACCCAATGGTGATCAAGCATTGGTTCAAAACTTAATGACACTGTCAGAGCTTATGGGTCAAATTGTCTCAATTCAGCAGTACTATGGCACTATAGATACACTTAATATGATTTCGCGCATGCTATCAAATGTTCCCGGACACAAGGAAATTCTTTGGTTTACTAACGATACTGACTATACCGCACCAGGCAATCCTAACTTAATGTTAAGCGGTAAGCGCTTGCGACACTTAATTCGTATTCTTAATAACGCAAACATTTCTTTATTCCCGATTGACCCTGATGGTTTATCTACATTTGCAGGCGACGAAGGACCAGGATACACCAACCCTAATTATCCAGGCATGGGAGTTACAAGCCAAGGTATTGACCCAAATATGCTCATGACGCATAATCTTGCGTCTGCCGGAGCAGCTACATTCGCAACCCGCACCGGAGGCCGGGCATACTCAGATTTCAATTCCATTTCCCAAATATTAAGTAATGCCCAGCGTTATTGGAATGCTGGATATGTGCTATATTTTCATCCTCCACAAGCATCGAACAGTAAATCCAGGTATTACAATATACAAGTACGGGTCTTACGTTCCGGCATTCATGCAACGTACCGAAGAGGATTTTATCTTCGCAATAATAGCTATCGCCCGCGACAGCTTAACCGCCAGGCCCTGCGAAAGCTCGCGGTTGCGCCCATGGATTGGCATGGTTTGCCGCTTACCATCCAGCTCAAGTCCATGGGTCCGCCGGTCAGACCCCAATGGAAGCCAACTTATCCGGGTGAAAAAATCCGACATGAGTCCTTTAAATTACGCCTGCCGATGAAGCTGCTGCTTCACCACTTGCCCCATCGCCGCTATGGCTATGACTTCACCCTCCAGATATTCACTATTAATTCGCAAAATGGCGCGGTATCTTTTTTAATGCCCAATCGTTTTCACGCTGTTTTAGCCATCCATCAAGCGAAGGCGCTGCGCAGTCAAAAGAATTATTACCGCTCAGCTTTTATTGTGGATAATGGCAAATTTTATATGGGTAGGGTCATACTCCGTGACAACTATAGCCATCGGATAGGGTCAGTGACAGTTCCGCTGAATGCCATGATTGTTTCTAAACTTCATCATTGACATGATTCTTATAGAATCTCGTCTCTAATTCGTCTCCAAAACTGAGCGATGATCGGGTGATTTTTCGGTTTCTGAATGCGGAAAAGGAACGCAGGCAAAGGGTTTAAGAGTAATGAAAGGGAAACGTGCAAATTAATGTTCCTTCGTCGCTTTCTTGTCCATCAGGCACTAAACAAGTAAAAGGATAATAGAAAAATGAATCAAAGAATGACAATTACATTGTTTGTCGTATTAACTGCTTCTCTTCTTGAAGGTATGCCGAGGAATTCATCCAAAATATTATCGTGGCCAAAGATAAAACCATTAAATAAAATAATCATGATCAGTGACCTTAATCATGATTTAGGTTTGGCAATGATAAAAGGTGTTCACAACACCCCAAAATATGTTATTTGGTGTGCTTCTGGCTATAGCGGTATCATGCTCATGAACAATGAGCTGAGTGCTCCTATTGAATGCCAACTATACGCATTATATGCTTCATCAGAGGCGTCGCAAAATCTTTTCGATCCTAACCCATACCCTGATTCATTGGATGACTCTAGGGCAAGATTTTTCCCCAACCAATTACTCGGAAAGTGCGGAAATTATCCACAATGGGGCAAATCCCGCTATTTCAGCCTCCGTGGCATGAAGATACATATAATCGTATCACCAATATGGTCAAATTTTCAACATATGACCGGCGCTCGTATCCATATTATTGTTAACCCTGACAATAACGTTTTATCATGGATTGCAGAGCCAAGTCATATAAATGCGCCAAATGTCAATTGCAATAACAATCAAAAAATAATTTCTAATTATAAAAAACACAGAAAAGAGTATCCGTTCATCCTTAAAAATACAAAATTAATGCGGATTACATTGCCCATGCCTGGGGACAAAGTATCTAGCACAATAACAGAGCACGGCCACTGGCACATGAAAAACGGCGCATTGCCATTATTCTTTCTTAATATATATGGATATAATAATATTGTCGAATATGAGCTAAAATGTTTTAGTACATATTACAATGCTCGTGATCAGTATTACAAATTAATTCCCGGCATCGGTTGTGGATTATATCCGCCAAACAGCAAATTCGATTATTTATCAACGGGCACTGATCCTGTTAGTGAAATGAATCCACAGATAATAACATCCAACACATTCGATGGATGTAATTCTTACCCAGTCTGGGGTGCAACGCGCACGTACAAGCTAAGACACATGAAAATAACATTGCATTTTACCGACGTAATATTTAGAAATCGGATTGATTTATTAACATCAAGACGGGATGTCATTAAGAATCTTGTTGTATCTGCTAAGGCAGAATACGATAATATGGCAAATAATCGTTATTTAAAGCCTCCAAAGATCATTCCTTGGCGAATAGTGACTTCTGAACTTGGTTGTGATACGATATGGATGCTTTGAGGCATCGCAAACACGATAGAAATAATGATATATTTTATATGAGCCAAGCCATACTACGCGACAACTATAGCCATCAGATAGGGTCATTGACCGTTCCACTGAATGTTCTTATAGTTTCGAAAGCCCATCATTGACATGATTACAATATAAGCATGTCTCCCATTTGTCTCCAAAACCGGACAGTTTTAGGGTGATTTTCAGGATTACGGATGCGGAAAAGGAACGCAGGCAAAGGGTTAAGGGCAGGTGAAAGGAAAATTGACACGATAACAGTCTGAGGCACCGGAACCGAACGAGAATGATGAGCCGGAGGTTTGTCATTCTCGGACAGTTCCCAGGCGTATGAATGAAAACTCGTCTCCAATTTGTCTCCAAAACCAGGCGGTTTTAAGGTGATTTGCTGGGTTGCGGAAGCGGAAAAGGAACGCAGGCAAAGGGTTATAGGGTAATGAAAGGAAAATTGACACGGTAGAGGTCTGGGGTTCGAGTCCCCGCGCTGGCCATACTGGCAGTTTTAACCAGGGCGCCAACCCCGGGCGCGGGCCGGCCAGCGGCGGCTATGAATTGAGCTTGATGTGGTATTTATCCCGCATCAGGCGGCGGCGTTCGGCCAGCGCGGCGGCCATGTTTTCCCCCGGCGCGGCGCCGCGGGCGGAACGCTCGCGGGCGCGCAGGCGCAGGGCCTCGAGCGCGCCGGCGACGGCGGGGGCATCGGCCAGCACATCCTGATCGAACAGGGCAGCGGCCCACAATGCCTGCTCGGGCGCGGGCCAGGCATCCACCTGCCGGATCCAGTCCGGATCCTGGAGGGTGGCAAGGAGTTTTTCGAAAATGGGGGCGCTGGCCAGGCCCTCCAGCAGCGGGGCACCCTCCCCGAGCGCGGCCGCGATCTGCGGGCGCAGCGATTCCGATTCGGCCCAGGCGCGCAGCAGCACCGCTTCGGCCGGCAGCAGGGCGGGCGAGGCGGCCGGGCCCGCCGGTTTCCATTCGCCGCGGCGCTCGCGCGCCCCCTGCATAAATTCGCGCCGCAGCATCTGCTGATCGAGATGCAGCTGATCGGCCAATTGCTCGGCGGTCGCGGTGCGCAGGATGGGATCGTGAATGCGGGCCAGATAGGGCAGCAGCATGCGCACGGCGGCGGATTTGCCCTCGGGGGTCGCCAAGGGAAAGCGCAGCCGCGCCCGGCGCACCAGGTAATCAAAATAGGCGGGGCTGGCGGCCAGCGCCTGGCGATAGGCTTCCGCGCCCTGGCGGCGGATATAGAGATCGGGATCGAGGCCGCCGCCCAGCTCCAAAACCCGGATGCGGAAATTTTCCTCGAGCAGCAGGCCGACCGAGCGCTCGGCGGCGGCCGCGCCGGCGCCATCGGGATCGAAGTTCACCGCGATGTTGCGGGCATAACGGGCCAATAACTGCGCCTGGCTGGGAGTGAGGGCGGTGCCGCAACTGGCGATCACGTTATGAAACCCCGCCTGCCAGACGCGCACGCAGTCGAAATAGCCCTCGACCAGAATGGCGTAACCCAATTCGCGGACGGCGGTCCGGGCGCGCTCCAGATTGTAGAGAATGCGCTGTTTGGAATAGACCGGGGTTTCGGGCGAGTTCAGATATTTAGGGCCGCTTCCGGATTGCAGGGCGCGGCCGCCAAAGCCCACGATTTTGCCCGATTCATTGGCGATGGGAAACAAGAGCCGGCCGCGAAACCGGTCATAGGCATCGGTCCACTGGGCGGGAGGCTGCAGCGAATCCTCGCCGGCCTGGGAGCGGCGCTGGACCAGTCCGGCGCGGAAGGCCAGTTCCGGGGTCTGATTGCGGGCCTGCAAAAATCCGATCAGCGCGCGGCCTGATTCGGGGGCATAGCCAAGGCCCCAGAATTCCCACTCAGTTTCGGGCAACTGGCGTTCGGCCAGATAGCCGCGGACGGCGGCCGCTTCCGGCCGGGTAAGGCACTGGCGGTAAAATTCCGCCGCCAGCTTGCTGATCTCCCAGAGAGCCTGGCGCTCGGCCCCGGCCGCATCGTCGGCGGGATTGCGGGGCAGCGGAATCTGATAGCGCTCGGCCAGCAGCGCGAGCGCCTCGGCAAAGCCCAGGTTTTGCCGCTGCATGAGGAATTGATAGACATCGCCGCGCGCCTGGCAGCCGAAACAGTAGTAAAACTGCCGGGCGGCGTGGACATGAAAGGAGGGAGTTTTTTCCGCATGAAACGGGCAGAGGCCGATCCAGTTGGCGCCCGATTTGCGCAGCGGCACGGTTTCGCCGATGATCTCGGCGAGATCGGCGCGGCTTTTGACGAAATCGGAAAATTCCGACATGGGAACAGTGTAGAAGATCGGCGGAGAGGGTGGAGGGGCGCCGTTTTTTTACCGTGCCATTTCAGGGGATGAAAACGGTGGAAATTAAGGAATGGCTGTTGCTATCCAGCCCACCCCCACGTCGCTGAGTCAGCTGGTACGGGGCGCTGGCCAACAATATAACAAAATATGTTATAATTTTCTAAACTCGAAGCAGCGAGTCAAACCATGACCGGACAAGACCTCAGAAACGCGCGCCGGCGCCGAGGGTGGACGCAACACCACGCCGCACAGAAACTGGGCATGACCCAAGCCTATCTTTCCATGCTTGAGAGCGGCCGCCGCGCAATCTCGCGTTCGGCAACACGGCGAGTGCTTCGCACACTAGACGTGCCGCCCACCACGCTTCCACTTCCCGACCAGCTGCAGCGGCCCGCCGCGCCCAACGAATTGCTCCGGGATGATCTCGCCGCTCTCGGGTACCCCGGATTCGCTTACTTACAGCACACACGACGGATGCAACGCAATCCAGCCCAGGTTCTATTCACAGCGCTCAATGAACCAGACCTGGACATGCGAGTCGTCGAGGGTCTTCCGTGGCTGGCATTCACCTTCACAGAACTCGCTTGGGACTGGCTGGTGAAAAACGCCAAGCTGCATGACCGGCAGAACCGCCTCGGATTCACTGTTACGCTCGCGAAGGAATTGGCACGGAAAGCCGGCGATCAGAGCCGCGCAGACAATCTTTCGCAGAGGGAAGGCTTACTCCAGGAATCCTTGTTAGCCAAAGATGGCACCTATTGTCATGACTCCATGACACAGGCGGAGCGCGATTGGCTGCGACAGCACCGCGCCTCCGATGCGCGCAAATGGAATATGCTGTCCGACTTGAATGCCGAATATCTGACCCATGCCGTCGCCTGATTCCGCACCCGAGCCCTGGCGATCTTTTCTCCGCGAACGCGACGAGTCTGTCAGCGCAGAAGTGCGTTTAGTTTACATGGGCGGATTCGTCGTCACCCAACTTTACGGATTTTCGAGACCGACCGCGGACATTGACACGCTCGCAGTCATTCCGCGGGACAAAGCGGCGATCATTCGAGAAAAAGGCCGCCGAGACGGTCCGCTGCACAAAAAATACAAGATTTACCTCGATTTCGTTGCCGTCGCTTGCGTGCCGGAAAACTATGAGGAAAGGCTGACCGAGATGTATACGCAGGCTTTCCGCCATCTCCGATTGTTTGCGCTTGATCCGTATGATTTGACGCGCTCGAAACTGGAGCGGAACATCGAGCGCGACCGCGCCGATATCCGGTTCCTGGCCCGCACGATTCCGCTGAATCTGGAGCTTCTTCGGGACCGGTACCAGAAGGAATTGCGCTGGCAACTTGGCAACCCGGAGCGCGAGGACCTCACGCTAAAATTGTGGATTGAGGCCATTCAAGAAGACCGCAAGCAATGGGAGACGCCGCAAGCCCCACGCATACCTGATGCAGGAGCCCCATATCATGCTGCAATGCACGAGAATTCTTGCCGCACCGATTCTGTTTTTACTGCCCGCCGTGCTGCCCGCGCAGCAGCCGGTGCAAATTCATGTCCATCTGAAGCAGGCCAACGGCACTTTAAAGCCGGTCTGGGCGAATGTGGGGCATGATGAGCCGAACTATACCTATTCACCGGAGGGCCGCGGGCTGCTGCAACAATTAGCCAGGCTGTGCGCCTGTAAATTCCATGACCGCACGCACAACCTGCTGACCACGGGAAACGGGACGCCAGCCCTGAAATGGGGTTCGACCAACGCCTACACGGTGGATGCCGCGGGCCGTTCGATCTATGACTGGAAGATCCTGGATCACATTTTTGACACCTACAAGGCCGCCAAAATCATTCCCTACGTGGAAATCGGATTCATGCCGCGGGCGCTTTCGGCGCATCCCGAGCCATACCATTCGCGATGGCCCCATGGGCCGCTGTTTACCGGCTGGAGCTACCCGCCGAGAAACTATCGCCGATGGTCCGAACTGATTTACCGCTGGGTGCGGCACGAGGTCCACCGCTATGGAAAGAAATACGTGGAGGGCTGGGACTGGGAAGTGTGGAATGAGCCGGACATTGGCTATTGGCACGGCAGCGAGCGGCAGTACGAAAAGCTATATGACTATACGGCCGCGGCGGTCAAGCGCGCCTTGCCGCAAGCGCACGTCGGCGGACCCACCACGACGGGACCGGCCGCGCCCCATGCAGCGAAATTTCTGCGGGATTTCCTCACGCACTGCGTGCAGGGCAAAAACTATGCGACGGGCAAGACCGGATCGCCGCTGGATTTCATATCCTTCCACGCCAAGGGCCGCACGCAATTTGTGGATGGCGAGGCCCGGATGGACATACGGCAAAACCTGGAAGATATCGCCCATGGCTTTGCGATTGTGGCCGGCTTTCCGAGCCTGCGCCGCCTGCCCATCATGATCAGCGAATCGGACCCGGATCCATGCGCCGCATGCAGCGCAAGCCTGTATCCGAGGAACTCCTATCGCAATACTCCACAATATGCGAGCTACGAAGCAGAACTGCTTTCCGACACCCTGACGCTGGCGGCCCGCTATCATGTCCATTTACAGGGCTATGTGAGCTGGGCGTTTACATTTCCCGGACATCCTTACTTTTACGGGTACCGTTCCCTGGCCACGCATGGAATCGCCAAGCCGGTTTTGAATGCCTTCAGAATGTTCGGCATGCTGCAGCGGCGCCGGGTGCGGGCGACCAGCAGCGGGCAATGGAGTCCGCGGCAACTGCCGGGAAAGCGCGCGTGGAAGCGGCCGGATATCGGCGTGCTTGCGACCCGGGGCGGTGACGGCGCCAGCATTCTGGTTTGGAATTACGACGACCGATCCGTCTCCACGCCTCCGGCGAAGATCGAGATCACGGTGGATGGCCTGCCCGCCAAAGTCAGTCGGGTACTGAGCATGCAGTTTCGCATTGACCAGGAGCACAGCGACGCATATACCGCGTGGAAAGCCATGGGTTCACCCCAATCTCCAACGCCGGAACAGATTGCTGCATTGAAGGCGGCAGGCCAGTTGCAGCTCATGTCCTCGCCGGAATGGCTGGGGGCGCACGGCGGGAAAGTGAAATTGTCACTTAGCCTGCCGCAACCGGGATTGTCGCTATTTCGACTGCACTGGATCACGCTCAGGGATAAGCGTCGCATAGCGGCGTTGGAACCCGCTCGGCGATCCTCAGGTCCATCGGTGTACATTGCGGTCGCCTCGCGGTTTCCGCCTCCGCCGGCTCGCAGCTTTCCATGAAGCAATTCCTGCGGAATTGCTTTTCCCTGAGCGCTCAGCATCGTTCGATGGCGGAGGGCCGGGATCTAACAGGCAACCCCGGCCTTCCCACTCGATGCGGCTTTAATATCTTTAATGGTGATCTCGTGGGCCGCTGCGGGTGATCAATGGCAGAAAAGAGCGGTCCGGAGGATCAGGATTTACGCTTGCGGGGGTTGGGTTTCACTTCCGGGGCGGCGGGCTGGGTAGCCAGAATGCCGGCCAGCACCTGATCAAAGGCGGAAACTTTAGCCTGCTTCTGCTTACGGACGGGAATTTGCCCGTGCTTATAATCGTGCTCGCGGCCGCAGGTGCGGCAGACCACCTTGACCGGCTGATCATTGACCAGGGCGGCGACCGCGTGGTCGAGCAGGCGCCGGCAGTTGAGGCAGTAATCTTCGAGGGTGTCGCCAAGCCGCAGAGACATAATGAAACGCTGACGCCTTTCCGGCCGGAAGCCCGGCCGAAACTATTCAAAACCGCGATTCTTTGATAATATTAAAAATTCAGGGCCGCTACGGAAAATTCCGCCCGGCCAGCCCGCACAAGGATTCTTTATGCCCAGGATTTGCGCCATCTGCGGCAAAGGCCCGCAATTCGGCAACCGCATCAGCCACGCCCATAATGTAACCAAGCGGCGCTGGAACGTCAATTTGCAGCCGGTGCGGGCCAAGGTGGGCGGCGGCAATCGCCGGTTGCGCGTCTGCACGACGTGCCTGAAGTCGGGCAAAGTCGTGAAGGCTTAACGCTCTTTCCTTCCTCTCCACGCCTTAACTTTTTTATCGCTCCGAGCGGATGGCGATCGCCTCGATTTCCACCTTAGCGCCGCGGGGCAAGCGGCTGGCCTCGATGGTAGAGCGGGCCGGGCAGGGCGCGGTAAAGAACCTGCCATAGATCTCGTTCATCGCCGCGAAATCCTGTAAATCCGCCAGATAGACCGTGGTTTTCACCACGCGGCCGAGAGCGCTGCCGGAGGCCTCGAGCACGGCCTGAAGATTGCGCAGCACCTGTTCGGTCTGCCCGCGAATATCGTCCGGAAAGAGAAGCTCTCCCGCGGCCGGATCGAGCGCGATCTGGCCGGCGGTAAAGACCCAGCCGCCGGCGGCGATGGCCTGGGAATAGGGGCCGATGGCGGCGGGAGCGCGGGGCGTGGCGATGACGTTGAGGGCGGGAATTTCAGGCATAAAAACTTTCAGCGATGCGGGCGGGCTTTGCCCGGCGCGCGCGGAGAATCCGGCGCGGACGCCGCGGCGGCGACCGGTTTGCGGATGCGCACGGCTTCGTTCACCCCGGGGATTTTTTTCAGATTGGCCAGAATGCGCTCGAGCTGACCGAGATCGGCGACGGTGACGATGGCCTCGATGGCGGCCTTGCCTTCGCCGGTGCGGGCGCCGATGTTCTGGATATTGGCGCCGGTGTCGGAGATGACGGCGGTGATGGCGGTGAGCAGGCCGGCGCGGTCATCGGTGCGCAGGCGCAGGCGGACCGGCTGGGCATCGCGCACCCGCGGCGCCCACTGCACGTCAATGCGGCGGTCGGCCTGGTAGAGCAGGTTCTGCACGTTGGAACACTGTTCCGAATGCACGGCCACGCCCTTGCCGCGGGTGATATAGCCCACGATAGGCTCGCCGTGCAGGGGGGAACAGCAGCGGGCGCGATAGACCATGAGGTCATCAAAGCCGCGCACCAGAATGGGATTGGCGCCGGGGCGGGCGGGAGTGGACGGACGGCCGCCCCCGGCCTCTTCGCGGTCATCGCCACGTTCTTTCCAGTGCGCCTGATCGGGCAACAGCCGGCCCAGCACCTGGCGGGCGGAAAGCTGGCCGAAGCCGATCTGGGCGAGCAGATCCTCGGCTTTGTTGTAGCCGTAGTCCTGGGCCACGCGGATGTAGTCGGCGGCGGTCAGCGGCTTGAGCGAAAGCTCATGGCGGCGGGCCTCGCGCTCGAGGGCGCGCTGGCCGATTTCGAGAGCGCCGGCGCGCTCGCGGGCGTTGAGCCAGTGCTTGATTTTCTGCCGCGCGCGCGAGGTTTTGACGAACGACAGCCAGTCGCGGCTGGGGTTGTGGCCGGGCTGGGTGACGATTTCGACCATGTCGCCGTTCTGGATGCGGTAGCGCAGGGGCACGATGCGGCCGTTGACCTTGGCGCCCACGCAGTGATGGCCCACGTCGGTGTGGATGGCGTAGGCGAAATCAATGCTGGTGGCATCGCGCGGGAGCGTCAGCACCTGGCCCTTGGGGGTAAAGGCATAGACGGCTTCGGGATAGAGATCCACTTTCAAGGTGGAGAGAAATTCGGCCGGGTCGCGCATTTCCTGCTGCCACTCGAGCACCCGGCGCAGCCAGGCGATGCGCTCGTCGTCGGGCGATGGCGCGCCGCCTTCTTTGTACTTCCAGTGGGCGGCGATGCCCTCTTCGGCCATGCGGTGCATGTCTTCGGTGCGAATCTGGGCCTCGAAGGGCTGGCCGGATTCGTGCACCACGGTGGTGTGCAGGCTCTGATAGAGATTGGGGCGGGGAACGGCGATAAAGTCCTTAAAGCGTCCGGGCACCGGATGCCAGGCGTTATGAATGACGCCGAGGGCGGCGTAACAGTCCTTGACCGAGCCGGTGATGACGCGCACCGCCAGCAGGTCATAGATCTGATCCACGGTCACGTGATTGCGCTGCAGCTTTTGCCACAGGCTGTAGAAGCGCTTGATGCGGCCTTCGATGCGGCCGGGAATCGAGTACTCGGCCAGCAGGGCGGCCAGCCGCGGCTGGACCTCATCGAGAAACTGCTGGCTGCCGGCGCGCTTGCTCTCGACCGCCTGGCGCACCTGCTGGTACGCCGCGGGCTCGAGATAGGCAAAGGCCAGGTCTTCCAGCTCGCCGCGCATTTTGCCCATGCCCAGGCGGTGGGCCAGGGGAGCGTAGATTTCCATGGTTTCGAGCGAGATGCGGCGCTGCTTTTCTTCCGGCAGATGCTCGAGGGTGCGCATGTTGTGCAGCCGGTCGGCGAGCTTGATGAGAATGACGCGAATGTCATCCACCATGGCGAGCAGCATTTTGCGCATGTTTTCCGCCTGAGCGGCGCCGCGGCTGGAAAAGTCGAGCTGCTCGATTTTGGTGACGCCCTCGACCAGATGGCCGACCACGGGGCCGAATTCGCGCTCGATGTCGGAGCGGGTGGCGGAGGTGTCTTCGACCGCGTCGTGAAGCAGCGCGGCGGTGATGCCGGTGACATCGAGGCGCATGTCGCAGAGCAGGTGCGCGACCTCGAGCGGATGCGCGATATAAGCCTCGCCGGACTGGCGCTTCTGCCGGGCATGCAGCCGCTCGGAATACTCAAAGGCGCGGCGGAGATGGCGGAGATCGTCCTGGGGGCGGACCTGGCGGAGACGCTCCAGCAACTGCTCGAAGCGGGCCGCGGGCGCGGCGTTGGAGGCGGAGCCGGCGGCCAGGGGCGGCGAGGATGCCGCAGGTTCCCGCGCCGGCGAGGCAGGCAGCATACGTTATTATACAAGTGGTTTCATAAAACCAAGATTTGACATCCAGTGTTGGATGAGACTGGGCTTCGCGCGGCATTTTCGCGCGCCCAGCCGCAAAATGCAGGCGAACAGAAGCAATCTCGATGGAACTCCCGCAGCTCCGATGAAACCCCAGACTCCAGAAGAAGCCGCCCGCGCCGCGGCGGCCGCCGCCGGCGCGCCGCTCGAACAGCACAACCTCGCCTACCGCGACCAGACGTTTCTGGACACGCCGGATGCGCGCCCGCTGCGCATCATGAGCGAATACTTCGAGCCGCTGCGCCGGCTGCGGCGGGAAAACGTGCACGACACGATCGTGTTTTTCGGCTCGGCCCGCATTCCCGGGCCGGAGGCGATGACGGCGGCCCAGGCCAAGACGGGGAGCGAGGCAACGGGCGCGGGGCGGGCGGGCGAGCTGGCGCGGTATTACGAAGAGGCGCGCGAGCTGGCCCACCGGCTGACCGAGTGGTCGCGAGGGCTGCACCACCCCCGGCGAAGGTTTGTGATCGCTTCGGGCGGCGGGCCGGGAATCATGGAGGCGGCCAACCGCGGCGCGGCCGAAGCCGGCGGGGCGACGATCGGATTCAATATTCAACTGCCGTTTGAACAGAATCCCAACCGCTGGATCACGCCCAGCCTGAACTTTCAGTTTCATTATTTTTTCATGCGCAAGTTCTGGTTCGCGTATCTGGCCAAGGCGCTGGTGGCCTTTCCCGGCGGCTTCGGCACGCTGGACGAGGTTTCGGAGATTCTGACGCTGGCACAGACGCAGAAGCTGGCCAAAAAAATCGTGGTGGCGCTGTACGGGGAAGCCTACTGGCGGGAGGTGCTGAATTTTGACGCCTTCGTCCGCTGGGGCACGATCGGGCCCGGCGATACCGGCCTGTTTCACTTTGTGAATACGCCCCAGGAGGCTTATGACTATCTGACCGGCGCGCTGACGGAAATTTATCTGCAGCCGCCGCCGGAAGAAGAAGGGCCGCCGGGGATCGCGAAAACCCGCTAGCGGCATCTGCGGCGGCGGCTCCGCGCCCTGATCCAATCGAGATGCTTCCAGTCACGGAAATCGACGGCATTATTCCCGCCCGCATGAGTTCAACCCGCCTGCCGGGCAAAGCCCTGCGTCCGATCGCGGGGACGCCGATGATCGAGCGCGTCTATCGCGGGGCGCGGGAGTGCCGCAAGCTGCGGCAGGTGTGGGTGGCGACCGATGCCGAGGAAATCGCGGCCTTCTGCCGCGGGCGCGGGATTCCCGTGCAGATGACCGCGGCCACGCACCGCTCGGGCACCGATCGCGTGCTGGAGGCGGCCGAGCGGCTGGGTTCGCAAGCGGTGGTGAATATTCAGGGCGATGAGCCGATGGTGAGGGCGGAGATGCTCGATCTGCTCATTGCGGCGCTATTTGCCAGGCCCGAAATTGAAGTGGCCACGCTGCGCACGCCGCTGCGGCCGGAAGCGGCGGGCGAGCCGGGCACGGTGAAGGTGGTCTGCGACGGCGAGGGAGGGGCGCTGTATTTTTCCCGCGCCGTGATTCCTTACGCCCGCGATGCAAAAGCGGCTCCGCGGCTGTGGAAACACCTGGGCTATTACGCGTATTCGCTGGCCGCGCTGCGGCGGTTCACGCAATGGCCCGCGGGCGAGCTGGAACAATGCGAGCAACTGGAACAACTGCGTTTTCTCGAAAACGGCACCGCGATCGCCGCCGCCGCGACCGAACACGACACCATCGGCGTGGACACGCTGGAGGACTGGCAACGGGCGGAGGCGCGGCTGACGGGCATAAAACCGGAGTGAGATAACGGCGTGAACATTGACAACTTTAATTCAAACGAATAACCCGAAGCCATATGGAAGCACAATTCTCTCCCGATCAACGCGCCTTTATTCAACAAGCCATCCAATCAGGGCGCATTGCCACCGAGCAAGACGCCATGCGTGACGCTCTGCAGTTATGGGAAGAACGGGAACGAAAACGCGCGGAAATTCTATTTGCCCTGGAACAGGCCGAAAATTCCATTCAGTCCGGGAATGGCCGTCTGATTACAAATGCCGATGACGCCCAGCGATTCCTGGCCGATATATCCGCAAAGCTTAAAATCACCGAATAGATATATGGATTGAATCGCAATGGCCAATCTCATTTTTGTGCCAAAAGCGGAATCCGATTTAATCGAAATTGGATTTAATTTATTCGAGCACATGCCATATGCCGCTGTCATACGAAAGCTTGAAGAAATTACCCAGGCATGCCTAAATCTCGCAAAATTCCCCCATCCAGGCCGGAAACGCGACAATGATTTGAAGGCTGAAATCCGCAGTTTTGCCGTCGAACCATATCTTATTTTCTATCGCATCCAATCCCCATCCGAAATCCGCATATTACGCATACTGCATGGGAGCCGGGACATTGGCCCCGAACGATTTTAATTCATTCAGCCATTTTTGTTGCGGCAGAACTTCGCACAACCTTTTCAAGTAAGCTGGAGCCATGGAAACCATAGCCGTAGTCGGCGCAGGCACGATGGGCGCGGGCATTGCCCAGGTGGCGGCGCAAGCAGGGCTGGAAGTTCTGCTGCATGACAGCCTGCCCGAAGCCTGGCCGCGGGCGCGGGCCGCGATCCTGCGCGGGCTGGAGCGCGATCTGGCGCAGGGCCGGCTGACGCCGGGGCAGCCGGAGGCGATTCTGGCCCGCATTCACCCGGCGGCGCGCCTCGAAGATCTGGCGACGGCCGGGCTGGCGATTGAGGCGGCGCCGGAAAAACGGGAGCTGAAACGGGAGCTGTTCAGGCAGCTGGACCGGATGCTGGCTCCGGATGCCATACTGGCCAGCAATACATCGTCCATTTCCATCACCGAGCTGGGCGCGGCGACCGGTCGGCCACAGCAATGCATTGGGATGCATTTCATGAACCCGGTGCCGGTGATGGCGCTGGTCGAGGTGATTCGCGGGCTGGCCACCAGCGACGCCACCACGGAGACGGTGCGCGAGCTGGCGCGGCGGATGGGCAAAACTCCGGTCGAGGTGCGGGATTTTCCCGGGTTTGTCTCCAACCGGGTGCTGATGCCGCTGATCAATGAAGCCATCTTCTGCGTATATGAAGGCGTGGCCACGCCCGAAGCGGTGGATGAAGTGATGCGCCTGGGCATGAATCATCCCATGGGCCCGCTGCGGCTGGCCGACCTGATTGGCCTGGATGTGTGCCTCGATATTATCGAAGTGCTGCACCAGGGGCTGGGGGAAGATAAATACCGCCCCTGTCCACTGCTGCGCCAGATGGTGGCGGCCGGCCGATTGGGGCGGAAAACCGGGCAGGGGTTTTATAGCTATGAACGGAAGAAGTGAAGCGGCGCAGCGCAAAATTAACGGCCTCATCGAGAGCCCGCGCGCGGAGTAGTGGAACAGACGGGAGCGCGCGGCCATACCCACGCCAAACTTTTCTCCAACTGGTCATCCTGAGGGCGAAGATTCAATGGCAATATATGAAAAAGCTGGAATGGAAACGATCCCGTGCGACAGTTCTGGCGCCAACGCATTCTACTTTTTCTGGCCGCGATCATCGGGGGTCTGGGCCTGAGCCCGATTTGCGCCGCCCAGCAGAGCCTGCTGGTGCTGCGGCAGCGGGTTTATCTGCCGCAGGATGGAGTGGCGCTGAGCTTGCGGACGGGGTGGGTGGCGTGGCGATTCTCCAGCTTTCAAGGCAATAGCTACAGCCGCCATGGAGTGCTGATCGTCGCCTATCTGGCCCAGGAAAACCCCAAGCTGCATCTGTACGGCACCCGCGTCTGCCGCCTCGATCCCCATTCCGGAGCGGTGCTATGGTGCCGCATGGAGCTGGATTATGCCGGCGGCTGGCTGGGCAGCGCGGCGGAGCATTTTTACCTGCTGCACACTTCGCGGCTGGATATTCTGCGGGTTGCAACCGGCGAACGGCTGCGCTCGATGAACCTGCCCGATACGGGCGAAATCAGCAGCGGGCCGCTAGCCCAGGGCGGGCTGATCGTGATTGCGGCGCACCGCGGCTATACGCGGGGATGGGAATACCGCGCCGCCTGGCATCAGCCCTGGCAACAGCGCTGGAATACCGGCATACAGATGATTGTGAGGGCGGGCAATGCCATGCTCTATGCGCCGCGCCAGGGCGAGCTGTGGAGGATGGGCGACCACCAACCGTTCTGGGCGCTGCCCGCGCCGCTCGGACAGTGGCATTACCCCCGCATTCAAATCAACCGCCATGGCTTCTGGCTGAGCAGCCGCAAGCGGGGCGGGGCGGGAGTTCCCGCGGGCCTGATCGCGGGCGGGCAAGTGGGCCGGCAGGTGTGGACGCGCCCCTGGCAGGGCGCGCGGCCGCGCGCCTGGCTGGATGGAAAAAATATCGCCCTGCTGCGGCCCGCGGCCGCGCCGGATCCGGCCGCCGGGACGCAGGTGGAATGCCGGCGGCTGAAAAACGACCGTCCGCGCTGGCGGGTGACCGCGCCCGGCCGCTACCGCCAGATTCTGCGCGGGCCGAAAAGCTGGCTTTTGTGGGGCGGGCATAACGGGATGGCGCTGGTAGACAAGCACGACGGGCGGCTGCTG
>JAKAZV010000170.1 GCA_021826505.1 Acidobacteriota bacterium
ATCTGCCTCACCAGCAACGCCGACATCCTCGGCATCCAGGGCCCCTTCCATCCATTGCCCGTGTACCTGCGCTACCGCGTGCCGGTGGCCCTCGCCACCGACGATCAGGGAGTGGCGCGCAGCGATATTTCCCGCCAGTTCCTGCGCGCCGAGCTGACCTATCATCTCGGCTATCCGGTGCTGCAGCGGATGATCCGCAACAGCCTCGACTACGCCTTCATTCCCGGGCGCAGCCTGTGGCGCAGGCCGGAAGTGTTTCATCCCATCGCCGCCTGTGCCCATGGCCGTCTGGGCGCCCGCCGGCCCGCGCCGGCCTGCGCTGCCTTTTTAAAATCCAGCCCCAAAGCCCGGCTGGAATGGCGGCTGGAACGGGAGCTAAGGAAATTCGAGGCGCGGTATGGAAACTGAGTCAATTTCGCTGATTGCGCATGCAAGCCCAGCGGCCAGGGCGCGTAGATCGGCGGCGGGGCTGGGCTGGACGGCCCGGATTTGGTAAAATATGAGCAATGCGCGTCATGCGGTGCCAGGCCTTCGGCGGGCGCCCGCCCCGCGTCCCCGTCGTCTAGCCCGGCCCAGGACATCGCCCTTTCACGGCGGTAACACGGGTTCAAATCCCGTCGGGGACGCCAAAAATAATCAGCAGTGAGACCGAAGGAATCTATTTTCAACTCGACCCGCTGAGGATAGTATCTTGGCTAATCGCAGGAACCCAACTTCAATGAGCATTCAGCAGTTGCCATTCGAACGCTCTTGTACACGGCATTGATTAGGCTGCCTCAACGTGGCCCCTTCGAAATAAAGACATCGGCTGGCAGTTTAAATCGGCCGCTCAATCTCCGCACCTGTTCCAAAGTGAGTTTGCGCTTGCCGGCAAGGTACATAAATACTGCGCTTTCCGATCCGAACTGAGGGATCAAGTCACGTTGCGTGAGGTGGTGTTGCTCAATGAGAAACCGCACTGTCGCTATCGGATCAGCTGCAGGGATGGGATAGTGAGCTTGTTCGTAACGCTCCACCAGTAAGGTAAGCCGTTCAATGGCCTCTGCTTCATAGGGAGATGGGTTCTTCAGAGAGGTGAGCTGAAACAGCGCGTCCGTGTAGACTTTGAGATCCGCATCGTTATGAATGACGTGCGGAGCGCCATGTGCGATCATCTCTGCGGGGTTGGCAAGAGTTGTGCTCATTTGTCAGGCGTGCGCGTGCTCCGGCCGCTTCAGGGTCGGGAGTACCCGGATTGATTTGCCGGCTTTTTTCGCGGCGATGCGAATTTCATAAAGGCTTTGGAGGTTGAGCAAAAACTCCGGGCTCGTGCCGAAGAAATGCGCCAGGCGCAACGCCGTATCGCCGGTGATGGCGCGCTGGCCATTCAGAATGCCCGTGACGCGGTTTGCCGGAACATCGAGTTTCCGCGCAAGCTCGGCAGCACTCATGCCGAGTTCCTGGAGGTCCTGCGCCAAGTGCTCTTCTGGATGAATGAGCGAAACCGCCATTACGTTTTCTCCTCCACTCAATATTCACGAACTCGCGGCCGTGGCGGCCGGGGCTTGCAGAATCGCATACGCCCGGCGGTAAATTTCCTCCCGCCGCAGAAACCGCTGGCTGGCGGTCGTCACGTACCGCAGGCGCAGAGCTGTGCCTCCCGGCGCGGACAGAATCTGCACTCCGGCGGTCGTATCCGGCGGCGCGGCATCGGCTGCCTGGGTGCCCGGCTTCGTATGCTCCTGCCGCTGCTGCCGCCATTCCCGTCCAGCGGCCTGGGTATCGGCGCTGGTGATTTCCTCCAGCATGCGGGTCAGTTCCATGGCCGCAGACTGAACATTGGCGCCGGGGGGCGGGGTGATTTGCAGTTCGTCCCATAGCCACTGCCCGCGGGTGGAAAAGTTGAAGTAATAGCCGGTAAAAACGTAGGTGTTGGGAAAATATACCCGGCGCCCGGTGGGGTGGCCGGCGGCGGCCCAGTTGCCGGCCTCCTGAATCACCGTGCGCAGCAGCGTGATTTCCACCACTTCGCCGTTGACGCCATTGATCTCGACCCAGTCGCCCAGCGTGATGCCGCGCCGCCCGATGAGCACAAACCAGCCGCAGAGGCTCAGGATCATACCCTGCAGCGCCACCGTGAGCCCGGCGCCCGCCAGCCCCAGAAAGGTTAATAACTGCGTGGGCTTGCCGAAGAGCAGAATCAATATCCAGCCCAGGCCCAGCAGAACCAGGCCAAAGCGCAGCAGATGATGCAGGGTGCGGATGCGGCCATGGCCGCGGTGCCAGCGGCGCACCGCGCGCTCGAGCAGCCGGTCTGAAATCCACAGCAATCCGATGCCGGCCAGAATATAGAGCATCACGCCCAGCCCCTGGTGCAGCGCCAGTTCCTGCTGGGCGTCGCTGATATCATCCCAGCGGCCGTAAATGTGGGCGAGCTGGGTTTCCAGTTGAATCGCCTGATCGTAGCCGCGGAGCCTTTGCTGGCCGGCGGCCAGAGCATGGGCCAGCGTAATGGCGGCCCGGGCCTGCGCCGTGGCGGCGGCGCTGACCGGACCGCGCGTCAGCATGCGCGCGGCGCCTTGCATCATCGCCGTGCTATGGCTTTCCTGTTGCCGCAGTTGGTGATGCAGTTGGTTATGTTTCTGGATCAGCCGGGCGGCGGCGGCAAGCGCCTGCGTCCGGGCCCAGCTCAGCGCCGTGTCCTTGGCCGCCAGCAGCCGCCAGGCGTGCCAGACAGCCACCAGGCCGCGGGCCGATTGCGGGTTGCGCTGCGCCGAGAGCTGGCTCCAGTGTGTGCGCCACTTGGCCGCGACCTGTTCCACCGCCGCATGCGCGGCCATGTGCGCCTGGGCGATGGCGCGCACCGCCGTGGACATGCCGGCATGGGTTCGCAGCAAATCCTGGCGGGCATCGTCGAGCCGGGCCTGATCCAAACCAAGCTGGGCCTGCGCCAACTGCAGCCGGGTCTGCAGCCGGGTCCGGCGCTGGGCCGCGGCCCGCGGCAGCGCGGCCTGCAGTTTTTGTATAGCCGCCTGTTCCCGTGCCAGCGCCGCTTGATTGCGCCGCAGCCGGTCCCATAACGGCCCCGAGCCGTGCGCCGGAGCATGACGGGCGGCGCGGGCCAGGCGGGCTTCAAAGGCCAAATCCATGGCCTGATCCGCCAGCTTTTCCGCCGCCGCCGCCAGTTGCTGCTCTTCCGGCGTATCGGCCAGCCCCGACATGCTGCGGGCTATGGCCAACGGGCGTTCGTAGTTCGCCAGCACGTGTTTATTCGCCCCGCTGGCGGGAAATCCCGACGTGGCGGCCGCCGATGCGGTCAGCCACCAGGCCACGCCGCAAGCGGCCAGCAGCAATAAAAACAGTGTCCTGCGCATACTGCAGTTTTCAGCATACAGGAAG
>JAKAZV010000054.1 GCA_021826505.1 Acidobacteriota bacterium
GCCGCCGCGGCCCGGCCAGACGCGGGTGGTCTTCATGGGCGACTCCATCACCGCGGGCTGGAAACTGCGCCGCTCATTTCCGGGCAAGCCCTACATCAACCGCGGCATCAGCGGGCAGACTTCATCCCAGATGCTGCTGCGTTTCCGCCCGGACGTGATCGCGCTGCGGCCGCGGGTGGTGCTGATCCTGGCGGGAACCAACGATCTGGCGGGAAATACCGGGCCGGTGACCCTGGCGGAAACGGAAGGAAATCTCGCGTCCATGGCGCAACTGGCGCGCGCCAATCACATCCGGGTGGTCTTGTGCTCGGTATTGCCATCCGTTCATTACTGGTGGCATCCGCAATTGAAAAATCCCGCACCCAGGATCGTCAGGCTGAACCGGTGGATTCGCGCCTATGCCCGCCGGCATCACGAAATCTATGTGAACTATTACCGGGCCATGGCCGATGCAGCCGGCGGCCTGCCGCACCGGCTCAGCCCCGATGGCGTCCATCCTTCTCTCGCCGGCTATGCGGTCATGGCGCCACTGGCGTCAGCCGGCATTCAAAAGGCATTGCGCTTGCCGCGTTAAAGGTTCTGGCGTTTGCGCGGCCAGAGCAGCGGGCGGCGCAGCGGCGCCAGCGCTTCGCGGTTGGCATTTTCCGGCCGCGGCATCAGATCGTCCTGCACGAATTGCACGAATTCCTGCATCTGCTGCTGCATGTGGGCCATGCGCTCGCGCAGCTTGAGAATCACCTCGACTCCGGCCAGATTCACGCCCATGTCGCGGGTCAGGGACAAAATAATCTCCAGCCGCTGCAGGTCTTCTTCGGTATAGAGCCGGGTATTGCCCTCGGTGCGGGAGGGTTTCAGCAGGCCTTCGCGCTCATAGAGGCGCAGGGTCTGGGGATGAATGCCATACTGCTCGGCCACCGCCGAGATCATGAAGGCCGCGCGTCCGCGTTTTTTCACCATGGCGTGATCCGTTTCCAGAAGCGTGAACCGCCGACGCGCACGGGAGCAGCCGTGCGATACCGCCTCTTTCCCCTACTCGCGCCGGGCCGCCAGGCGCGGCAGCTCCGCCCGCACGTCGGCGGCATTGAGCTGGGCAAACTCGCGCAGCAGTTCCTTGCTGCGTTCGTCCGTCAACCGCGGCACCACCACCTGAACTTCCACATACTGGTCGCCGCGGGCGCCTTCGCGCACGGCCGAAGGCACGCCGCGCTCGCGCAGCCGGAAGCGCTGTCCGGACTGGGTGCCGGGCGGAATTTTCACCAGCGCCGCGCCGTCAATCGTGGGAACTTCGATTTTGGCGCCCAGCGCGGCTTCGGCCACCGTAATCGGAGCCTGCAAAGTAATGTCGTCGCCCTCGCGCCGGAACAGCGGATGCGGCTGAATGCGCAGCACGACATATAAATCCCCGTAGCCGCGCGGCCCCCAGTTTCCCTTGCCGGCCAGCCGCAGCCGCGCCCCTTCGCGGGTTCCCGGGCGGATGCGCACTTCGATGGTTTCCTCCCGGGCGAGGCGGCCCTCGCCATGGCAGCGCGGGCAGCGGGCGCCCAATTTTCCCGAACCGCCGCAAGCGGGGCATTTGCGGTTAAAGCGCATATCCCCGATTTTCTGGCTGATCTGACCCTTGCCGCCGCATTCGGGGCAAGTCCCGCCGGGGCCGCCCGCGCCCGAGCCCTTGCACTGCGGACACATATCCTGCCGCGGCACCTGCAGCCGCAGCACCGTGCCTTTGACCGCGTCCCAGAAACCGATGGTGGCGGCATATTCGAGATCGCCGCCGGTTTCCGGCTCCGCTTCCGTCCGGCCGCGCTGAAATAAATTCCCGAACAGGTCACGAAAGCTGCCGCCTCCACGCCGCCCGCCGGCTTCGCCGCCGAGATCAAAATCAAAACCACTGAAATCGAAGCCGGGTCCCGACCCCGCGCCGGCCGGCTCGCCAGCCCCGCCGCCGGCAAAGGCCTCGGCGCCCTGCTGAAAAGCCTGCTCGTTGAAAAAGCCGGCGCGATCGAAAAATTCGCGCTTTTTGGGGTCGCTCAGAATGTCATACGCTTCCTGCACTTCTTTGAAGCGGTCTTCGGCACTTTTGTTATTGGGGTTGACGTCGGGATGGTATTTACGCGCCAACCGGCGGTAGGCCTTGCGGATTTCCTCGGCCGAAGCGCTGGATTTCACTCCCAGCACGGAGTAGTAATTTTTGTGGGCGGCGGCTGGCATGGAAATGATCGGCGCGGCGAAAGCGTGCGCGGTTTCACCGGGCTTTATTCATGGATCACGCTCAGGGATAAACATCGCAGAGCGGCGTTCTCAGTCGTTCAGACATCCTCACATACCACCGAGTATGCTGCGGTGTCTTCACTCCTTCGGCCTAGCTCTGCTCGCTTCTCCCTGAGCGCTCCGCATCCGGCGGAGATCCGCGACCCGGCTTTCCGCCGGATGCGCGGCTTTAATATTCATCATGGTGGACTTATGGGCCGCAGCTGCAGGCCGCGGCCCGGTACGGGCAAAGAATTATTTTTTGTCCACGTCCACGTATTCCGCGTCAATCACTCCATCTTTGGAGGCGCCGGTTTCGGGCGGCGGCGCGCCGGGTTCGGCGGTTTCCGCTCCCGGCTGGGCGGTCTGGCTGGCTTGGCGGTAAATCGCCTCCGCCAGCTTATGCGCGGCCTGCTGCAGCTTTTCTGAAGCCGCGCGCATGGCCGCGGGATCGCTGCCGGCCAGCTCCTTGCGGGCCGCCGTCAGCGCCTCGTCCGCGCCGCTGATGTCCGAAGCCGCGAGTTTATCCCGGTTTTCCGTCAGGGTTTTGTCGGTGCTGTAGACCAGGTTGTCGAGCTGGTTGCGCGCCTCGACCTCTTCCCGCTTGTGTTTGTCCTCGTCGGCGTGGGCTTCGGCGTCGCGCGTCATGCGCTCGACCTCTTCCTTCGAAAGGCCGCTGGAGCTGGTAATGGTGATCTTCTGCTCCTTACCCGTGCCGCGATCCTTGGCGCTGACGTTGACGATGCCGTTGGCGTCAATGTCGAAAGTGACTTCGATCTGTGGAATGCCGCGGGGCGCGGGAGGAATGCCCACCAGGTGGAACTTGCCCAGGGTGCGGTTCTGGGCCGCCATCGAGCGCTCGCCCTGCAGCACATGCACCTCAACCGAGGTCTGGCTGTCGGAGGCGGTGGAAAAAACCTCGCTTTTGCGGGTAGGGATAGTGGTATTGCGCTGAATCAGGACGGTATTCACGCCGCCCATGGTCTCAATGCCCAGCGACAGGGGCGTGACATCGAGCAAGAGCAGATCCTTGACTTCGCCCGACAGCACTCCGGCCTGCACCGCCGCGCCCACCGCGACCACCTCATCGGGGTTGACGCCTTTGTGCGGCTCTTTGCCGAATAGCTCTTTCACCATCTGCTGAATGCGGGGCATGCGGGTCATGCCGCCCACCAGCACCACTTCGTCAATTTTGTCGGCGGTCACGCCGGCATCCGATATCGCCTGTTTGCAGGGCGCGATCGAGCGCTGCAAAATGTCATCCACCATGCGCTCAAACTGCGCCCGCGTAAGCTTTTTCACCAGATGCTTCGGCCCGGCGGCGTCGGCGGTGATAAAGGGCAGGTTGATCTCGGTCTCCATCGTGGTGGAGAGCTCCATTTTGGCCTTTTCCGCCGCGTCCTTCAGCCGCTGCATGGCCATTTCGTTGCCGCGGCCGCGCAGATCAATGCCTTCTTCTTTTTTGAACTCATCCGCCAGCCATTCCACCAGCCGCTGATCGAGGTTGTCGCCGCCCAGATGGGTGTCGCCATTGGTGGACTTGACCTCGACCACGCCTTCGCCGACTTCCAGAATCGAAATATCGAAGGTGCCTCCGCCGAAGTCATAAATGGCAATGGTTTCGTCTTTCTTTTTATCCAGGCCGTAGGCCAGCGCCGCCGCCGTCGGCTCGTTGACGATGCGCTTGACCTCGAGGCCGGCGATGCGGCCGGCGTCTTTGGTCGCCTGGCGCTGGGCGTCATTAAAATACGCCGGCACGGTGATCACCGCTTCGGTGACCTTATCGCCCAGGTAGTCCTCGGCGGCTTGTTTGAGTTTTTGCAGAATGAAGGCGGAAATTTCAGGCGGCGTCCAGGTCTTGCCTCCGGCCGCGACCGCGACATGGTCGCCCTGGCGCTCGACCTTGTAGGGCACCATCTTCATTTCTTCCGAGACCTCATCGTAACGCCGGCCCATGAAGCGCTTGATCGAATAGATCGTGTTCTCCGGGTTGGTGATGGCCTGGCGCTTGGCCACCTGCCCCACCAATCGCTCGCCGGTTTTAGTGAAGGCCACGACCGAGGGAGTGGTGCGTCCGCCTTCGGAGTTGGCGATGACCTTGGACTCGCCATTTTCCATTACCGCGACCACGCTGTTGGTGGTGCCCAGATCAATGCCGATGATTTTTCCCATGTCGTTCCATTCCCCTTGTTTTCAGCCTGTTTTTCCAGGCCCGATTGAAATTCCATATTACAGGTTGAGTGTGAAATTGTCAACTAAATTGTGAGTACGAAGTCATCAACTATTTTTTTGTTGATTTAATATGATTTAATGCTATTTAATACTAAATTATGAGAAATTTACTTTTAAAGCCGCAGGAAGCAGCATATCAGCTTGGAATCTCGTATCCGACCCTGAAGCAGTGGATTTATCGCCATAAGATCCAGGCCATGCGCACGCCCGGAGGGCACTATCGGATACCGGAATCGGAGATTAACCGGCTGACCGGAACCAGCGCACAGGGCGAGACCAGCGCGCCACTAAAAATCAGTGGCCGCAATCAGCTTCACGGCACGGTGCGGGAAATTCGCAAAGATGGGCTGCTGGCATCGGTCAGGCTGGCGGTGGGTGATCAGAGCGTTCAAGCGGTGATTACCAGCGAGGCGGTCGAAGAGCTGGGGCTGAAGGTAGGCGATCCGGCGATTGCGCTGATTAAGGCCACCGAAGTGATGCTGATGCACAGATGAGGGTGAAGGGATCAGCGTCGAATAGCGGCGGTGGAATCCGTTCGGCATTCCTCACGCACCACCGAGCACGTTCCGGATGTCAAAGATATAACCATTCCGCAAACGAGGGGCAGGATAAAAATGTTGAAATGGTCAATTCCACTTTTTCTTTGCGGCATGGGGGTCATTGCTGCCGGCGCGCAGAAGTCGCCGCGAATCCGGCAGCATCCATCGGCGGCCGTGCGGGCGCGCAAGCGGCAGCCGCACTGGATTACTCCGCTGGCCACATTAACCCCTTTGCTTGAGCGCGAATATCGTTTTGACCTGACCGAAAGCCAGCTCCGGCCGGGCTTGACGGTGACCAACTGGGGCAGCGGCAAGGGGCTGGAGCTGATCCCCACTTCACGCACAGAGCTGATTGTGACGCAACCCTCGTACATCACTGCCACGGGCGCTCCCGGCGCCTGGGGCGCGGCCGGCGCGCTGGTCAAATATGAAATTGCGGCCAGCCCGGAAGATCAGGGCGATTATGCAGCGACAGGCATTGTCGGTGTGAGTCTTCCGGTGCAGAATTTTCATGCGAGTCAATTAATGATTTCACCCCAGTTCGGCTGGGGCAAAGGCTATGGCCGATTTGATGTGCAGCAGGATCTGGCCCTGGGCCTGCCGGCGGGCGGTACATACCGGCTGGCCAACTGGGCCATCAACACGGCTTTTCAGTACCATGCCACGGCGAAGCTGTGGCCGGAAATTGAGCTGAACGCGTCGGGGCTGCCGCATCTGTTGCTCGGCAACCATAATCAGCTTGATCTCACGCCCGGCATCGTCGCCGGACCATGGCGGGTGAGCCGTTGTTTCGGGCTGACCGTGGGCGCGGGGGTGCAGATTCCCACGGTGCATGGATTGAATGAATCACGCAACTGGATTTTTTCGCTGCGCCTGCCGTTTTGAAACCAAGACAATGCCGAAAAAATTAACAACCAGTTTATTTGTCGCCTTGATTGCACTTGCCGTCTTTGACAAGACCGCCGGGGCGCAACGGGTCCAGGTAGCATATGCAGGCTCGATGACGGCCGTAATGAACCGCGGCCTGGGGCCAGCCCTGCGCCGGGACTTGCGGCTGCGGCTGGAAGGCCGCGCGCAGGGGGCCTATGGACTGGCGCATCTGATCATCTCCGGCGCCATCCGGCCGGATATATTTATTTCCATTACGCCGGGGCCGATGCGAATCGTGCTGCGGGCGGGTTTCGCCCGCCGCGCCCGGCCGATCGCTCGTACGCAGTTGGTCGTTGCCTATTCGCCGCACAGCCGCTTTGCCAACTTATTCCGCGCCGGCACCACAGCCTGGTGGCAAATCCTGGAAAAACCCGGCCTGCGGCTCGGCCGCACCAACCCTGAAACCGATCCGCAAGGGCGCAATTTTCTGCTCATGCTGCGGGCCGCGGGCCGGCAGCTCGGGCAGCCGCAACTGGCGCAGGCGATCGCGGGCAAGCCACTGAATCGGCGGCAGATTTTTCCCGAAGCCGAAGTCATGGCGCGGCTGCAGGCCGGCCAGCTCGACGCCTCCGCCGCTTATCAGACCCAGCCGGTAGCGCTGGGACTGCCTTTTATTCATCTCCCCTGGCCGCTGAATCTGGGCCCGGGAAGCCATCGGGCGCTGGCGCATATTCGTTTGCGGCTGAACGGTAAAAATTACCGCGCCGGACGGCTGGTCTTTTATGCCGCCATACTGGCGCGGGCGCCCCATCCGCGGCGGGCGCGGAAGCTGATACATTGGCTGCTGCGTCCGGCGGCGCAAAAAATTCTGCGCCAATACGGCTATGACGCGGCCGCGAGCGCGCGTCCACTGCCGTGAAGCCGAAAATAAGATCCGGGTTGCGGCGTCTGACCTGGGGCGCGGCGGGCGCGGCCGCACTCGCGTTTTTTCTCTATCCCTTTCTGGGCCTGTTGACGCCGGTCGGGCGCTGGCAATGGGATGCCGGCGTGCCGGGCTCGGCCGCTGCCGCGGTGCGGGTTTCGCTCGAATTAACCGGCCTGGCCATGCTATTCGTGATCGCCGCGGGCACCCCGCTGGCCTGGCAGTTGGCCCGGGAGCGGGGCTGGCGGCGCTGGCTGTGGGAGGCGCCGGTGCTGCTTTCGATGCTGCTGCCGCCGCTGGCATTGGGCTTACTATTGGCGCTTTCGCTGGGGCCCAGCTCCGGTCTGGGTCGGATTCTACTGCATCTTGGACTGGAAACCAGCAACAGCCGACTGGCGTTTGTACTGACCCAGATTTACGTCAGCCTGGGTTATTACGTGATCGCGGCGCGAGCGGCGTTTGCCGGCCTTGATCCCGAATGGGAGACGACGGCGGCGCTGCTGGGGCAGAATCGCTGGCAAAGCTTCCGCCGGGTGACGCTGCCGCTGGCGCGGCTGGGACTGGCGGCCGCGCTCAGCCTGGCCTGGGTGCGGGCACTGGGCGAGTTTGGCGCGATTGTGATTACCGCTTATTACCCCAGCGGCATGCCGGTGCAGTTGTGGGTGAATCTGCAGGATTCCGGCCTGCCCGGCGTAATGCCCCTGCTGGTTCTATTTCTCCTGATCGCGCTGCCGCTGCCTTGGGCCGCGCAGATCCTGGCCGCGCGGCGAGCAGCGCCACGGAGCTGATTCATGCTGCAAGCCCGCATCTACCAGCCGCGCCGGGAATTCGCACTGGATGCCGCGCTGGATCTGTCCCCCGGGGCCCCCCTGGGCATTACGGGAGCTTCGGGCGCAGGAAAGACCACGCTGCTTGACGGCATCGCTGGGATCTTTGCCAGCCAACCTCCATCTTATGTGCGTTGGCAGGGGCAGGACTGGCGGCATTTGCCTCTGTACCGGCGTCCGTTCAACTACATGCGGCAGAATTCAAGGCTGTTTCCCCACCTGAGCGTGGAAAAAAACGCGGCTTTCGGCCTGCCGCCGGCTCGACAACGCTCGCGGGAAGATACGGAATGGCTGGAGGAATTGCGCGAGCGCCTGGAGCTTGATGCCATCTGGAGCGCCGCGGCCAGCGAGGTTTCCGGCGGCCAGGCGCGGCGGGCGGTGTGGGCGCGGACACTGGCACGGCGCATGCCGCTGGTGCTGCTCGATGAGCCATTTGCCGATTTGGATGCGGCCGCGGGGTTGAAACTTTTGAGCTGCTTAAAAGAGTGGCAGCGGCGCTGGGAGTTCAGCCTGATTGTGGTTGATCATGATGCTCAGCGTCTGTACGAAATGGCCGGACAGCCGCGAGTTCTGGAAGCCGGCCGCTGGGCATAAAACAATACCAGGGCGTTGAACTAAAACAAGTGAGTGTGCCGGCGACGAGCGCCGCAGGTTATGCCAGCGTGATCTCAAATACCGTGGCGTAACCCGGCGCCGGCGGATGCCGTGGCGGTTCAATGCGCAGTTCCCGGGCGCTTTGCCGCCAACGCAATGGCTCGCCCGAGCCCAGCAGGCGGACGCGGGCGATTTTTCCGGGCTGGGTTTCCGCGTGCAGGCCGAATGATTGAATCAGGACCGGCTTCGTCACTTCACCCAGGGCAAAGGCATAAATGACATGGCCGGCCTTATTGCGGGTGAAGCGGATGTCGCGGGCATCAAGGTCGCGAATGGATGCGCCCTGAAACGATCCGGCCTTGATCATGTGCGGACCTTCGCCGAAAACTTTCCAGGGGCGTGTGCCGTAAATGGCTTCGCCATTCAGGGCAAACCATTCTCCGATTTTCTCCAGGATTTTTTCCTCTTTGCGGTCAATCGTGCCATCGGGCTTGCCGGGAATATTCAGAATAAATGTTCCATTTTTGCTGACCGTATCCACCAGCCAGTGAATCACTTCGCGGGGGTGCATATAACCGCCGAATTCACCGGGCTGGTCAAAGAGTTTGCGCTGGTAATGCCATTCGCCAATGCAGGTTTCCGACTGCCAGGGATAGGGCAGGATGCCGCCCGCCAGACCGCGCTCAATATCGGCCACCACCGATTTAGCCAGACGCGGCGGCACCATTTTGATGGTGATGACATTTTCCATCCGGCCCTGATTGCGGCGCAGGCTCTGGTTATAGACGTAGGCGCCGATATTCATGCCGCCCCAGCCCAGGGGAAACAGTGGGTTATCGAAATAGAGCAGGTCGGGGTGGTGCTGATCCATGAGATCGCGGGTGCGATCGTAAAAATTTTTCACGTACGAAATGTCCGGCAGGGCGTTATGCGGATGTTTCACGCTGTAGAGCTGCTGTGGATCGAGGCCTTCCCACCACTGCCCCTTGCCGTGCCGGCGCGTGAGTTCGCCGTCGTAGGGCCGGCCGGCATACGGGCCGGAGGCGTCGGCGCCATGCGAGGGCTGAAACCACCACCAGTTACGCGCCTGATGCACGGTCGCGCCCAGGCGCAGGCCGCGCTTGCGGGCCTCCGCCGCCCAGGTGCCAACGACGTCGCGATGCGGGCCGAGCCGCGCGGCGTTCCATTCATGATGGCGCGAGGCCCAGGTATCAAAGCCGTCATGATGGTTGGCCAGGGCGATGAAAAATTTGGCACCCGCCTTGACATAGCGGTCCATTAATTCGGACGGGTTCCAGTTCAACAGCGTCCATTGCGCCACCAGGTCTTTGTAGCCGAAGCGCGAGGGCGGGCCATAGTGGGCAAGCTGGTTTTTATATTGCCCCTGGCCGGGCAGGTACATGTTGCGGGCATACCAGTCGCCGTCTTCAGGCACGCATTGCGGGCTCCAGTGATTCCAGATGCCGAATTTCGCGTCACGATACCACTCCGGGCACTCATATTGCAGCAGCGAATCCCAGGTGGGCCGGAACGGACCTTCGCCATATAAATTCGGATAAGGCGATTCCATGGGCACGCCGTCATGCGAGCCCCCCGCCACCGGCAACTCGGGCGGGTCGCCCCAACCGGTGGGCCGCCAGTGGGCGGGGTTTAATTTTTCCGCCACGATTTTGCCCTCGCGCACCGCGTAAAACACGCGCTGGTCTTCCGGCGTGGCGCAAAACTGGGCATAGCTGGGGCCGGGCTGGCCGAAGCCGGCCGCGGGCGCGGGTTCCGGCGCGGGAGCGGGCGGAACGGAGGGGGAAGCGGGCTCTGCCTCCGCGGCGCGGGGCCAGACGACAGGAGCGGCCGCCAGGCCGCCAAGGAAACGGAAGAATTTGCGACGGCGCATAATGTTGCCCTGTTAACGGTAAAACCGCTTCATTGTAGCCTAATTTTCCCGCCGGGGTCAGTATTTGCGCAGCACGCCCAGCAGACGCCCCTGGATGCGCACCCGTTCGGGCGGAAAGCGCAGGGCGGGGAACTGCGGGTTGGCGGGGCGCAGCCAGATGTGGCCGTCGGGGTCCTGATGAAAAATTTTCAGCGTGGCTTCAGAGCCATCAATCAGCGCCACCACGATATCGCCCTCGCGCGCCTGGGCGGTGCGTTCGACCACCACCCAGTCGCCTTCGACAATATGCTCGCCGATCATGCTGTCGCCGCGCACTTCCAGCACGAAGGCGTCGCGGCCGCGGGTGATATCGCCAAGCTGGATCCGGGAGCGGCGCTCGATGGCTTCGATTGGGGCGCCGGCGGCGATGCGGCCGGCAAAGGGCAGGCTGCCCGCGGCCGGCGGGCGCGGCGCGCGACGACGCTCGACCACCGCCAGGGAACGGTATTGTCCGGGCGCGCGCGCGATATAGCCTTTGTCTTCCAGTCCTTTGAGGTGCTTGTGCACCGTGGCCACCGACGACAGCCGCAGGCCGCGGGCCAGCTCCTGCAGGCTGGGAGAGTAGCCTTTATCGCGCAGAAACTTCTGCAGGTAGTCGAGCAACTGGCGCTGGCGCTTGGTCAGGGTCACCGCGCCAGCTTAGGCGAATAAAAGGCGAAAGTCAAGGGCGGATCATTTTGCCTGCGCGGCGGCTTCGAGTTCGGCCAGGATGAGTTTTTTCATGCCCATCATCGCCCGCATGGCGCCGGGATGGCGCAGCAATTCGAATATTTGCGTGGGAATGACCTGCCAGGCCAGCCCGAATTTGTCGCGCAGCCAGCCGCAGGCGATTTCCTGGCCGCCCCCGGAGGTGAGGCGGGACCAGTAATGATCAATTTCATCCTGGCTGTGGCAATGGATCACGAACGATACCGCATCGGTAAATCCCTGCGCGGGCCCGCCGTTGAGGGCGGTGAAGCGAACCCCATCCAGCTCAAATGTGATGGTCAGGACTCCGCCCGCGGGCACGGACGGGGTATCGGCCGAGGCGCGCAGAACACTCAATTGACGTGAGTTGGGGAAAACCGAGAGATAAAAAGCCACGGCGGCTTCGGCATTGGAGTCGAACCAGAGAAATGGGGTAATGGGAGGTGAAGAAAAGGTGTTCATAGGCTGAGGCGGAGCGGTTTTTCAGGAATGACTATAATTCTGGCAGGAAGTTTCTGAGACAAAAGGATTCCCAGACCATGAAAATGACTGCTTATTTGAATTTTCCCGGAAACTGCGAAAAGGCGCTGAAATTTTATGAAAAGCATCTGGGCGCGAAAGTCCTGATGAAAAGCACGTTTGGCTCCATGGCGGGAGCGGGCGGGCCGCAGAACCTGCCGCCGGGTTGCACCGCGGATCAGATTCTGCATGCGCGTTTTACCCTGGGCGACACCGTGGTCATGGCCAGCGACGGACCGCCCGAGCGCGTGCAGCCGATGCGCAGCGCCTATCTCTGCCTCAGCGTGGAATCCAACGAAGAGGCGGAGCGAATCTATAAGGCATTGAGCGAGGGAGGCGAAATCTTCATGCCCATGGGCGAAACGTTCTTTGCCCATCGCTTCGGACAGTTTCGCGATCCATTCGGCATTAACTGGATGGTCACTCGCGAAAAGGCCATGGGTCCGAGCTGAAAAGCGGGCATGCCCTGAACCGCTGGCATGCACCATTCATGAGACAGGTTCTAGCGTTCGCCGCGGCGGTAGCGCCGGGTGATGTGCCGACTGGCGAGCACGCCCAGAGAGTCAAAATAATTGTCCGTATCCAGGGTGCGATAGATCTGGCCGCCAATTTGCGCCGCCAGCGGACCATAAACCAGATGGTTGCCGCGCAGGATCACCACCACCACCAGGCGGGGATCGCGAATGCCCAAAAATGATGCAAACAGCCCGTAGCGGGTTTCGCCGCGGCTGCAGGTGCCGGTTTTACCTAAAATATTTTGTCCCGGGAGCCAGGCGCCGCGCGCGGTGCCATAGCGCACCGCGCCCATCATGCCGTCTTCAATTTCCGGCGTGATGTGGCGGATATGCAGCCGCAGGCGAACGCGCGGGGTGAAGTCCGCAACCTGGGCCGGGGTGGTCGGGTGCTGCAGATAATAAATCGTGCCGCCGTTGGCGATGGTGGAAACCAGCGAGGCCAATTGCAGGGGGGTAATATGAATGCCCTGGCCAAAGCTGCACAGCTTGGCTACTCCACCGCGGCCGGGCGCGGCGGGATAAATGCCCGGGGATTCGCCCGCGATCCGGTAGCCAACTTTACGGCCCAGCCCGAGCAGCTTTTCATAATAGCTGACGGTGGCAAAGCCCATGCGCCGGCCCAGCGCCTCGAAATAAGCATTGATCGAGTAGGCCAGCGCTTCGGTCATGTTGACATAGCGGCCGGGCGCAATTTCAACCGGAGTATTTTCGTTGACGATCCCGCTGTTGAGCGCGGCCACCGAGACCGCCAGTTTGGTGGTAGAGCACGGTATGTATTGCGACGACAGCGCCAGCTTCTGATTCACCATGGCCAGAATGCGGCCGGTCTGCGGATCCACGACAACCGCGGTGCCGTTGCGGTCGCCCAGGGCGCGCTCCGCTGCGGCCCGCACGACCGGGTCTTCTCCGGCGGTAATATCGCCGGCCGATAAGCCGGGATGCACCGGATTGGTGTCCCAAACCTGGCCGTCGTACATATAGCCGGCGCGTTCCATGCGGATGCGCCGCAGCCAGGCGGCATGCCGCGCCCGATAGTGTGCAATCCGGCGCAGGTAACGAATGTGCGCCAGATAGCGCTCATGCGCCACATAGCGTTTATGGGCCAGGTATCGTTCGTGGGCGAGATAGCGCTGATGGGCCAGATATCGCTGGTGCGCCAGATAACGTTCGTGTGCGCGGCGATGCAGAACGGCGGCGCGACTTTCCGAATGCACCAGCTTACGCCTGCCGGTTCGCCTGGCGCCAAAGATACTGAGGCTGGCCAAAAGACAAATCGCAAGCAGGCGGATGGCCTGGGTTGGGGATGTAGTGCGAGATTTCGGATCCATTTCGTGCTCGTAGTGGCGCGAGTACTTATGATTCGATGCAGTCCCGTTCTGCTGGCGCAAAGCTTGGCTCACGCCTGCCAAAGCAGGCGACGTAATCCGATTGTACTCATCTCCGGCATAAAAGCAGCAGGGTTTTTATGAAAATTTCACTTCCGGGTAACCAGTTTGGTACCGCTATAAAAAGCTCAAATCGAGATTTCAAACTGAATTTGACACATCGAAAATTATGAGTTGGCGGGCGACCGCATATTACCGTACGGTTGGCTCGGTAACGGCGGACGCGGAGGAGGAGGAGCCGGACGAGGTGCGGCGGGGATATAGAAACTGCCGCTCGCGCTTGCACTGGCTGTGCCGGGTGGCAGCACCACGGCGGGCGGAGAATGAGGGCCGGCACTGAGAATATGCGGCGTGATTTCCACCACAAATCGGTCCTGGCTCAAGGAGCTTTGGGTTTGCGAAGCGAAGATGCCCAAGCCGGGCAGCGTCGCCCATCCCGGCGTGCCCTGCAGTTGCCGGCTGACCTGCTGGTCAAGCAAGCCGCCGACCAGCACCGGCTCGCCATTGCGCAGGCTGATGCCGGTGGAGAGCACGCGATCATTGAGGATGGGAATATTGTTGACGGAAGCGCCGGTCAGCGTCCGCACGTGCCCATTGAAATGCAGATAAATTCGACCCGCGCCGTTTTCACCGCCCTCCACCCAGGCCTGCATTTTTAAGTTCACCCCGAGATTGATATAGGTAAACGACGGCACCGGCGGAATATAGCTGCCATTGGACAAAACACTGGAAATGGCGGAGTTCAGATAAATCGGCGAAAAAGTGGCATTGAGTATGGGGTAGCGTTCGCCGATGCGCATCATGGCCTTTTGGCCGGAGGAGACGCGCAGCCAGGCATCTTCGAGATCTTTGGCGCGCGAGCCCTGGCGGGCGAAGGAACCATGCACCGGCGGCAAAGTCAGGGCCATGAGCGTGGCGCCGCCGCCAAACAGGGCAAAAGGAGTTTGCAGCAGTGGCTGCAGTTGCTGTTCGAGTTGCTGCAACTCGGCCGCGATTTGCGAGCCGTTGGATAAATTATTCAGTCCGCCCGAGGCCAGCAACTGCTGCAACAGGCTCTGCAGATTGCCCGATTTTCCCAGTTGCGCCAGCAGCGGTCCGAGGCTGAAGACCTGAAACTGGCCAGGCGGCTGCATGCCTAACTGCACAGCCTGGCTATGAGTGATCTCGAGGATGCGCACCTGGAGAAACACCTCGGGCCGGCGCCGGCTGAGGCCCGCCAGAACCAGTTCGGCGGCATCAAGCTGCAGCGGCGCGCCGCGCAGGGTGAGGGCATTGGCGGCGGGATTATATTGCAGGCTATTCAGGCCCAACAGGCGGCCGACCTGGGCGATTTGCCGCGCGTTGCGCACCTGGCGCAGATAGAGCGTGCGTTCAGCCAAGGGAGTAAAATGCGCCGCATTGCCGCGCGGGCCAAAGTAGATGACATGCCGGCTGAGAGCGGCCCAGGCAATGCCTAATTGATCGCGCAGGGCCAGCATGGCCTGGCCAAACCGCGCCTGGCCCAGGTAGAAGCGCACCGGAGGATTCGGGGTATTGCGATTCAGGGTAGCGCGCAGGCCATAAGCCGCGGCGATCTGGTGTAATAGCGTCCAGGCGGGGCCATAAAAATGAAAATTGTGCCGCCGCACCGAAAATTCCAGCCGCACCGGCGCCCGTGCGTTGCGCACCCATAAGGGCAGCCAGCGGCCAGGCAAGGGCGTCATTCGGAAAGCTGCCGGCATGGCGGCTTGCAAGGCGGCCCGGGCAGCGCGGCTTTGCGGATCCACCGCCAGCGCCTCGCGAAACTGCAATGCCGCCCGCCAGCGATGTCCGGTCCGGCGCAGTGCCTGACCTTGTTGCAGATGCCAGGCGAGATCGCGCCGCGCAAGTATTTCCCGGGCCGCGCGCAGCAGCGCATCCTGAGGCGCACGCCGGCAGCGGGCGGCGATCATGCCGTAGGCGGTGTCCCAGCGCGCGGCGCGGACCACCTGGCGCAAACGGTGAAAAAAAGCCTTCCGTGAGATCGCCGCGGCTGATTTTTGCGGAATCGCGGCGGCGCGGAGGCCGGCCTGGCCGCACAAAATTGCCCCCATCAACGGAATGACCAGACTGCGGCTACTCACAATAAAAACAGTTTACCTTTGGTGCTACGCTGAATGCAGGCCTAAGCGGCCTGAAGCCATGCGTGCGATTCTGCAATATCTCTGGCTAGCGCCGCGCCGACACCGCTTTCGACCCTGGCGCAGTCCGTATCTTCGCTGGCGGATTGAAACGTACAGCGGGAAGCCGGCGGAAGAGATCGGGTTCATTTTTTTCTGGAGTTTTCTCTGGCACGAGGGCGGGCAGTTTTTGCGCTTTCTCGGGTGGTGCCGCCAGATGCGGCATTACCGGCAGGCTTCGCGCCGGCCCTGGCAATCGGCCTTTGCCGGTCCGGAGGAGTCACTCACCGTACAGTAGCGGATTTGGCCGCCGCGTCCGCGGGCGGATCGGCATCCGCGGAATCCGCATCGGTGGCGACGAGCAACCGGGGCGCCTGAATGGGCTCCAGATCCGGCACTTGTTCGAAGTCGCGGTTCAGACTCTGCAGGCGGTCCATCTGGGGCGTGAGCATGCGCTGATAGGATCGTTCCGCGGCGTCATAGGCGTTGACGGCTGATTCCAGGCCACGCCCGATTTTACCGATATGGCCCAGAAACGTTTTCAGCCGTTTGATAAATTCCTGTAATTCATGGTTGAGTTCCGCGGAACGGCTTTCAATCTGATATTGCTTCCAGCCTTGCGCGATCACGCTGATCAGGGGAAATAAGGTTGTGGGACTGGCCAGCAGAATCATGGGCCGCAGATCGTTGCCATAGAGAAACAGGCCAGGGTCGGCATCGAGCGCGGCGCGGAAGGCGGCTTCGCTGGGCACGAACATGACGACGCAGGGCACGCTGTTTTCGAGATTGCGGGCGTAGTCTTTGCCGGCCAGTTGTTTGGCTCGCTCCCGCAGCGTGCGGGCCAGTTCTCGGTAGCGCGCCTGGCGCGCGGCGTCATCGGTTTCCTGCAAACCCTGATCAAAAAAAACCAGGCTGGCTTTGGCGTCAATGATCAGGCGTGCGCCAGAAGGCAAATTGACAATGGCATCGGGACGCAGCCGCCCGTCGTCGTCGCTGAGGGTGGACTGCAGCGTATAATCACGGTCCTGCGTCAGTCCACAGCTGTCGAAAATATTTTTCAGCACCGCCTCGCCCCAGCGCCCGCGCACGCCCCTGCCCGACTGCAGAGCTTCTTTCAGCCGCCGCGCTTCCTGGCTCATATTGGCCCCGGTCGCGGTCAGACTGGCAATCTGCAGCTCCAGCCGCTCGCCGCTTTTACCGCGTTCGATTTCAAGTTCCTGAATGCGGTCTTGATATTTCTGCAATTGCTGCTGCATCTGCTCCAGCGAAGTCTGCAGCGCGGTGTTGCTTTTGCCCACTTCGCCGAGCATGCGCTGTTCGAGCAGTTTCAGAGCGCCCTGGGCATTATCG
>JAKAZV010000055.1 GCA_021826505.1 Acidobacteriota bacterium
GAGCCAATGAGGAAAGCGGCGCAGCCGCTTTTATGAACGTCCGCAATTAAATTTTTTCGGCGATGGATTGGGCCTGAGTGAATAGCTGCAGATAATCGGGGCCTCCGGCCTTGGAATCGGTGCCTGAAAGGTTAAAGCCGCCAAAGGGATGCGCGCCGACCATGGCACCGGTGCATTTGCGGTTGAGATATAAATTTCCGGCATGGAAGTCGCGCCGCGCCAGTGCCAGATTTTGCGGATCGCGGCTATAAACCGCGCCAGTGAGGCCGTATTCCGAGTCGTTGGCGATCGCCAGGCCCTCGGCCAGGTCCCGGCAGCGAATGACGGCCAGCACAGGTCCGAATACTTCCTCTTGCGCCAGCCGCGCCCGGGGCGCGACATCGGCGATGAGTGTGGGGGCGATATAGAAACCCTCGTCAAATTCCGGACCGGTCAATCTTTTGCCGCCCGCCAGCAGCCGCCCTTCAGATTTTCCGATCTCAATATAGCCCAGGATTTTTTCCATCGCCCGGGCATGAATGACGGGCCCCATGGCACAGGAAAAATCCTGCGGGGAGCCCACGCGAATTTTGGGAATGCGCGATTGCAGGCGTTCGAGCAGATCGTCATAGACCGCGTCAGCCACGATGGCGCGTGAGCAGGCTGAGCACTTTTGGCCCTGATAGCCGAAGGCCGATGCGACGATGCCATCGGCGGCGGCATCGAGATCGGCATCGGCGGCCACCACGATCGCATCCTTGCCGCCCATTTCAAGAATGGCGCGTTTAATCCAGCGCTGGCCGGGCGCGGAGCGGGCGGCGCGCTCGTTGATATCCAGACCCGCGGCTTTCGAGCCGGTAAAGGCAATCGCGCGCACCCGGGCATCTTCGACCAGGGCGCGGCCCACGGCGGCGCCGCTTCCCGTGACCAGATTAACCACTCCCGCCGGTAAACCTGCTTCCCCGAGCAGCTCATAAAAAATGGCGGCGATGGTGGCCGAATCGCTCGAGGGCTTGAGCACGACGGTGTTGCCAGCCACCCAGGCGGCGACAGTCATGCCGGCCATGATGGCGAGAGGGAAATTCCAGGGCGGAATGACCGCGACCACGCCCAGCGGCAGATGAACCAGCAGGTTGCGCTCGCCGGGCAGTTGCGGCAATGGCGTTCCGGCGCCCAGATGCAGCATCTGCAGGGCGTAGAATTCACAAAAATCAATGGCTTCCGCCACATCCGCTTCGGCTTCGGGAAAGCTCTTGCCCACCTCAAGCGACATCCAGGCGGCAAATTCAGGCTTGCGTTCGCGCAGCAAACCGGCCACCCGGCGCAGGATTTCCACCCGATTGGCCACGGGTGCAAGTCGCCAGCACGGGAAGGTTCGAGCGGCCTCGGCCACCGCTTCGGCCGCCATGGCTGGAGTGGCTTCGGAATGGATTCCGATGACCTCGCTGGAGCGGGCCGGATTCAGAGACTGAAACTTTTCATTCGCGCCGAGGCTGCGGTCGCCGATCCGGCAAAGATATTCGCGCCCCAGGCGGCCACGCACCTTTTCAAGCGCGGCTAAATAAACCGCCCGCATCTCCGGCCGGTTGAAATCGGCATAGGGTTCGTTGCGGAATGCGGTCAGAGGGGAAAGCACAGGAGGGATGTCAATCGCGGCCGGCATCGTAAACACTCCAATTCAATATTGTAATTAAAGTCCCAAATCTTCTGCCCGGGTTGATCATGGAGCACAGATTTGGGCACCGGGTTTCAGCGGGAACGGGATTTGAGGGCCTGGCGGGCTTCGCGCTCGGTTTCACGCCGCCGCTCAGTTTCGCGCTTATCGTGCAACTGCTTGCCTTTCACCAGCGCCAATTCGCATTTGACCCGGCCATTGCGAAAATACAGGCGCAAAGGCACCAGAGTAAGACCCTTTTCGCGGGTTTTGCCGAGGAGTTTTTCGATCTCGCGCTTATGCAACAACAGCCGGCGGCTGCGTTCCGGCTCATGACCGGCATAGCCGGCATGGGAATAGGGGCTGATGTGGCAGTTCAACAATACGGCTTCGCCTGGCCGCACCAGGGCATAGCTGTCTTTAAGCTGGGCATGGCCGGCTCGCAAGGATTTAACCTCACTGCCGGTCAGCACCAGGCCGGCTTCGAAAAACTCCAGCAGGTGATAATTGTGCCGGGCGGCACGGTTTTCGGCGATGAGTTTTTCGCTCATAACCCATGCTAAACTGCTTCGACAAGCCGTGTGAGCCCGGAATTTAGGTAAGGAAGCTGGTTTGCCAACCCAAAAACCATTGAATATGAGCCACTTAGCCCGTTGGCCGGGCGCCTTGGCGCTGCTGTTCGGACTGGCCGCGCCGCTCTGGGCGGGGCCAGGGCAAGATTACTATCATGCCGGGCTGAAAGCCGAGCGCCTGAAACACTATGACCTGGCCTATGCCGATTTTCAACGTGCGCTCGACTACCACCCCAAGCGCATTCGCTATATCGTGGCCTTTCAGCGGGCGCGGTATCAGGCCGCGCTGGCGCATTTGCGGGCCGGCGACAAGCTGATCCGGCAGCATAACCTGCTGGCCGCCGAAATGGAGATGGAAAAGGCTCATGCGCTTGACCCCACCAATTTTGTGGCCACGCGGCAGCTGCGGCGGCTGGTGCGGGAACTAGCGCCGCCGCGGGCCCATCCGGTCACGCGCCGGCGGGAAGGCATTATCGCCCGCCAGCTGGCCGCGGCCGCGGGGCCGGAACAGCTGGGGCCGGTATCAGCCAAGCAGATCTCGCTGCGGCTCAATGCCGATTCCCGCGTGGCATATCAGACGCTGGGACGGGTGGCCCGTATCAACGTGCTGTTTGACCGCAACTACCAGAACACGCCGGTAAGCCTGCACCTGCGCCAGGTTTCGCTGCTGGAGGCACTGCGCATTCTGGGCATTGAAGCCAATAGTTTTTATACCGTCATCACGCCTAACACCATTTTTGTCGCCAACAATAATTTGCAGGAACGCAATAAACTGCAGCGACTGGTGCTGAAAACGTTTTACATACACAACCTGACCGCGGCGACCGATCTCACCCAGCTCGGACAAACGCTGCGTTCTCTGCTTAGCCTGCAGCATATGATGATTCTGCCCAACGAGGAGGCGATCGTCATCCGCGATACGCCCGACCGCATCGCGGCCGCGGCCCAGGTGATTCATAGCCTGGATATCGCGCCGCCGGAAGTGCAGGTGAACATCCGGATTCTTGAGGTCAGCCGCGACCTGGTTCGCGATCTGGGGATTGCTCCCCCGGGCAGCATTACCGTGGGACTGCAGACGCCGGCCAGCACTTCCAGCAGCTCCAGCAGCAGTTCATCCTCTTCTTCTTCCAGCACACCCACGCTGTTTGATTTAACGCATCTGACCGGAAAAAATTTCAGTGTCGCGATTTCGTCAGCCACCTTGAACGCGCTGATGAGCGACGATCGCACGCATTCGCTGCAGGAGCCGGAACTGCGTTCGATCGAAGGCCAGAAAGCGGTCGAGAAAATCGGACAGCGGATTCCGGTCGCCACCGGCAGCTTCCAGCCCGGCATCGGAGGAGTGGGCATTAATCCGCTGGTCAATACCCAGTTCCAGTACCAGAGCGTGGGCGTGAATATCACCATGACGCCCTGGATTCATCCCGACAACACCGTCACGCTCAAGAGTGATATTGAGGTTTCCTCGGTTGTCAACTACACCACGATCGGCGGCATTCAGGAGCCCATCATCGGGCAGCAGATCGTGCAGCATACGATTGATTTGACCAATGGGCAGAGCAATGTGCTGGGTGGAATTTTAACCGAACAGAACATCCGTAACCTCAGCGGCTTGCCGGGCTTGAGCAGTATCCCCTTGTTAAAATGGTTTTTCTCCAGCACCCATACGGAACATCTGCATGATGAACTGCTGATTGTGATCACGCCCCATATCATTCGGCCCTGGGCGATCAGCCGGCTCGACCGCCGCGCGGTGGACACCGGGACACTCAATGACGTGACGCTGCATGAGCGGACGAGCGCGCTGGTCCCGGCGCCCAAACCCGCGAAGAAGACCGCGCAGCCCGCCCCGAGTAAACCCACCGGCGCGCGCCCCATAGCGTTGGCCTCACCGGCGCGGCCCATGGCGTTGGATATTGAGCCGCCTCTGCTGCATGGTCTGGCGGGTAATACTTTTGGGGCTAACCTTACCCTGAAGCATGCCCGGAATATTTACGCGCTCTCGTTTATGCTCAGCTACGATCCCCGCATGGTGCGCATTACGCAGGTCATTCCCGGAAATTTTTTGAGCCGTGACGGAAAAAAGCTGGCCATTTCACAGCAGAATGAGCCGAGCCTGGGCAAAGACCTGATCACGTTGAGCCGGCCCAATCATGCCACAGGAGTTTCCGGATCGGGCGTGGTCGCCACGTTTATCCTGCGGGGCCTGGGTGCGGGGATCACACGTTTATCGCTTTCGCATGTGGTGGCCCGCGATCCCCAGGGTCGGATTTTGCATTTGCAGCTGGCGCCGGCGCAGATCAATTTAAGCGGGGTCTTCAATCCGCCCACGCCTCGCCCCGCGGTGCTATCCCTTGCAAGCACTCAAGCTGTTCGGCCGTAACCGCGCGAATCCGCCGCTCCCATGAACGGGATCCTCTGCCAGCGATTGCACATGGCTTTGCCAACGGCTCGGCCGCTGCATAAATTAGACGGCCTGTGCCTGTTGCAGCCGCTCGGCCTCGTAATGCTCGATCAGCGCCTGAATTAAAGGCTCCAGTTTGCCATCCATCACGGCATCGAGCTGATGCAGGGTCAACCCGATGCGGTGATCGGTGACCCGGTTCTGGGGGAAATTATAGGTGCGGATTTTTTCACTGCGGTCGCCGGTTCCGACCTGGGATTTACGTTCGGCCGCTATTTGAGCATGCTGCTTTTCCTGTTCGATCTCAAGCAGGCGGGAGCGCAGCACGCGCAGCGCCTTGGCGCGATTTTTGATCTGTGACTTTTCGTCCTGACAGGAAACCACCACGCCAGTGGGCAGATGGGTCATGCGCACGGCGGAGTATGTGGTATTGACCGACTGTCCGCCGGGCCCGGAAGAACAGAAGGTGTCAATGCGAAGATCTTTGGGATCAATGGCGATATCCACTTCCTCGGCCTCGGGCAATACGGCGACGGTAATGGCCGAGGTGTGAACACGGCCCTGCTGCTCAGTGGCGGGCACGCGCTGCACGCGGTGCACGCCGCTTTCATACTTGAGCCGGCTGAAGGCGCCGCGGCCCTCGACGATGGCCACCACTTCTTTCATGCCACCCACGCCCGATTCGCTGGCCGAGAGCAGTTCGACGCGCCAGCGCTGGGCCTCGGCATAGCGCAGATACATGCGAAAGACCTCGGCCGCGAACAGGGAGGCCTCATCGCCGCCGGTGCCGGCGCGAATTTCAAGAATTACGTTTTTTTCATCATTGGGATCGCGCGGCAGCAGCAGGCGCCGCAACTCGGCTTCCAGCTCCGTGGCGCGGCCGCGCAGGCGCTGCAGCTCATCCACCGCCAGGGCATGCAGCTCGGGATCTTTTTCCGCCAGCAGCGGTTCGGTTCCGGCAATGCCCGAAAGCACTTCCTCATATTCCCGGTAACGCGCCACAATTTCGGCAAGCTCGGCATGCGCCTTGGCGGTCTTCTGAAATCGCGCACTATCGGCAGTAATGCCCGGCGAGGCCAACTGTGCGGTCAGCTCGTCATAGCGGGCGGCGAATTGTCGCAGTTTATCCAGCACGCTACTTTCATTTTATCGCAGCCCGGCACGGCTAATCCGCGGTTAAGCCCGCAAATGGGTCGCCGGATTCGAGCCGCCGGCGGTCGAACCCGAGCGGGGCGGCGGCAAGATGAAAAAATTCATAGCCGTTACCGCCGGCAAGATATGCATCCACGCGGGGAAAGAGCGGCGCCTGCGTCTGATGGCAATGAAAGGCGGTGCGCTTGCGCTCGATATAGGGGCGAACATCACAGATCAGATCGGGCGGCCCGGGCAGCACGACCGGCAAGCCAGGCGGGGATTGCAGCCCGGTGGCATGAAAAAGCCGCGGACAAGCATACGGAGGCGGCGGCTGGGACGCATTGGCCTGATTGGCATCCGTGTCTTCCGCCAAATAACGGGTTGAGCCCGCCCAGTGAAAAGCCGCCGTGGCCAGCAGACCGGCCATGGCGTGGTCGGGATGCGCCGTCAAACTGCCCTCGGGGCCAAAGGTGAAAAGAACATGCGGCCGCAAGCGGCGAATGACCAGGGCCAGACGGCTGGCAATGACGTAGAAATTCGCCCGTTTCAGGCCGGCATCGGGCAAATCCCAAACTTCATGGTGATGAATATCCAAAATGCGGCAGGCCGCGGCCAACTCCGCGGTGCGCAATTGTATAAGTTCCTGATTGGATCGTGCTTCTCCCCGGTTGCGGGCAGCCTCCCCGCCGGTAAGGCAGATTAAATGGATTCGCGCGCCGCCCGCGGCCAGTTTGGCCAGCGTGCCGCCGAAATTGCCGGCTTCATCATCAGGATGCGCGGTGACGCAGAGAACACGATGCGGCATTGGAATAAGAATACAGGAAACGAAAAAAGTGGCGCAGCCGATATTCCTGCGACTCTGAACTATTCCGTAAAACGCCGCGGCCATGAAAGTTCGTTTGAAATCAGGGAAAATTATAAGGATCGGCAATTGCGGCTTACATTTTGGAAACCGAATCACAACAAGAGATGCCTACCCCGCTAGCGCCCTGGCGCGTGGCGGCGATCAGTTTTCTGAACACCGCGCCACTGCTCTGGGGGCTGGAACGCGAACCCCGGCTGCGCATGATCGCGAGCGTGCCCTCGGAATGCGCCGACCGGCTGCGCAGCGGCGAAGCCGACCTGGGTCTGATTCCAGTGATCGAAATGGCCCGCATACCCGGGCTGGCGGCGTTGCCGGAATTGTGCATCGCCGCCCGGACCCAGGTGCGCAGCATTCTGCTGATCAGCCGCTGCGAACCGGAAAAAATTCGCACCTTGCAATTGGACCGCTCCTCACGCACTTCCGCCGCACTGGCGCAGATCATGCTGCGCCGCCGGTATGGGACTCAGGTTCTGATCCAGGAAGCCGCGCCTGACTGGCGCGCCATGCTGCGCGCAGCCGACGCCGGGCTGCTGATCGGCGATCCGGCGCTGCGGCTGCAGCTTGGAGGCGAAGCCGAGTCCGAGGGCTGTCGCGTGCTCGATCTGGCCGCCGAATGGCATGCCTGGACGGGCTTGCCGTTCGTGTTCGCGCTCTGGGCAGTGCGCCGAAAGGCTTTTTCCAACCCGGCGGATGCCGTCTGGCTGACACGGAGATTGGTGCGGGCCCGCACCGAGGGATTTGCCCACTTGCGCGAGATCAGCCGCGACTGGAGCCGGCGCCTGGAAATACCGGAGGCCGAAATTACCCATTATTTGCGCTACAACCTCGAACACCAGCTGCAGAATGATCATCTCGACGGGCTGCGGCGTTTTCTGGAGATGGCCGCGGAGGAAGGCTTGATCGCTTCCTTTACAATGCCAGATATGCTTTTACAAGAGGCCCAGTCATGATTGGCTACCTGCGCGGCATTATTCTCGAACGCACGCCGGGAAGAGTGGTGATTGAGGTCAATGGCGTGGGCTACGAAGTGCTGATGCCGGTGTCGAGTTTTGCCCAGCTCCCCAACGGAACGGCTGAATTGGTGAGTTTGCGGATCTACACCCACGTCCGCGAAGACGCGCTGCAGCTCTTCGGTTTTTTTACCACCCCGGAAAAACAGCTGTTTGAAAAACTGATCAGCGTCAATGGCATCGGACCTAAACTGGGGTTGGCCATTCTCTCCGGCGTGCCGGCCGGTGAACTGGCGCAAGCGATTCGCGGCGGAGATCTGGGCCGACTGACCGCGATTCCCGGGGTGGGCAAAAAAACCGCCGAACGGCTGGTGATGGAACTGCGGGATAAACTGCCGGCCGGCGCGGAACCGGCGGCGGCCGCGGCGGCCGGACCCGATGCCGACGTGATCTCCGCGCTGATGAATCTGGGCTATGCCCGGCCAGCGGCGGAAAAAACCCTGACCGCAGCTTTGGCCCAGGGCGTGGCCAAAGAATTCGAACCGCTGTTCAAGGCTTGCATGCGGCTGCTGGGCGCGTGAAAACCTTACGGTTTTTTTGCCACCAGCATTTTCCCGCAGCCCAGGCCGGGAAGGCTGCCCAGGGCGCTTTTCTCCAGCCGCCATCCGGATTGCCGCGCCACATTCCAGATCCGCCAGTCGGCCTGATGGCGGAAGCGGGCGGAAATCCGCCAACGCGCCCGCATGCCCCGCAGCACGGCGCAGCGGGCAGCCAGCGGCAGCCGGGGCAGACCGGCGGCGAGAACCGGCATGGCGTCGGGACCCAGCCCGGCAAGATAGCCGGCATCCATCTTTTGCCCCCGCGCCGCACGGGCCAGATCCACCCGCGCCACTAGCCCCGCGGGATTCATGACCGGCAGTGCCCAGGCCAGCACCATACCGCTGGCGAAAACCCCGGCCAGAAATCCGCGCCGGCCGCGCAGCACCGTAATCGCCAGCCAGAATAAAACCGCTCCCAGCCAGAACATGAACAAGGTTGCGTACATGCGCCGTTCCGTCAGTCCATAGGCTTGTTCATAAAACCGCATGCGCGCAAGCGCTGAAACCATGATGATGAAAACGAGCCCCAGCATCACCCGGGCCGGCACACGAAACGCAAGCCGGCTGGATCGCGGCGCATCTGAAAATTTCTGAAGCTCCGCCATCGCCAGGAGAAGCGGTCCGACCAGCGCCGCGACTGCAAATAAAGCAAAAAATCCCTGCCGGGCGTAAGCGGCATAGGTCAGACCCGGGGTGACCATGACCTCATGCGAGCCGCCAAAAAAATATCGGAACTGCGCCATCACAAATGCCAGAAATAAGAGATTCACGGCCCACAACGCGATGCCCAGTTCGCGCGCGCCCACGGGAGCCCGCCGCGGCTGCCACACGGCCGGCAAATCCAGCGGCGGCCGCAGCAGCACTCCGCGCAGATAACCGGCGGTGATCCAAGCAAAAAACGCAATCAATACCAGATGAGAAATCAGCACTGGCAGGCGCATGGGCGCCAAGGCCCGCAGCCAACTCGCAAAAACCGGATCGGCAAGGGCCAACAGTCCGCCGAAAATTAAAAGCAGCGGGAGGGCGATCACGATCCCGATGACGGCCGGCAGTCCGCGCCGCCAGCCGCGTTCATGCGCCAGATCGCGCCAGGCAATATCCTCGCCCACCAACGCCAGCGGCCCTAATGCCACGCTGATGCCGGTGCGCCAAATGCCTTGCAGGCAGGACCAGCCTCCCGCCTGAGTAAGCAATGCGAGCGGCTGACGCAGCATGGCCAGGGCCAGAATCGCGCCCATGGCGAAAAGTTCAAAGAGCAGCAGACGAGGATCGGTGCGCCAGGCAAATGCGGCGGCGCAAAGGATCATGGCGGCCGCCGCCAAACCATCATCACGCCGGGACATGACCGGCTGCTTCCGCGCCAGCCACAATGCCAGGCCGGAGAGCAAGAACACCCATAACAGCACGTTGACGCCGATGGGTCCAGCCCGCAGCAACCCATCCCCGGCGATGCCGGCCGCCAAGCAGGCCAATAGTATCCGTCCCGCGATGCCTAGGGCAGCCGGCATCGTTTCCGCGGTTTTGGTATTGGAATGAGCCGTCATGGTTTGCTCCTGGCTGCGCGGATGAGCGCCTCCATATGATCCAGATATTTTTCCAGCGCGCGCCGGCCCGCCGCGGTCAACCGGTACTCCGTGTGCGGCATGCGCCCGGCAAAGCGTTTGCGGCATTCAATGTAGCCGGCTTCCTCCAGCTTGCGGGCATGCACACTCAGGCTGCCGTCGGTCACGCAAAGCAGTTGTTTCAGCTCGGTAAAGCTGAGCTTTTCCGTGCCGGCCAGCGCGCTGGCCAATAGCAGCCGTGTGTGCTCGTGCAGCAAACGATCCAGGCGGGGAGCAGCTCTCTGCGGCACAGATGCGCCGGCTTCTTCATTCCGCTCCCTGTCTCGCGAGCGGGCACGTTGCGTGGCTACGGCCTTACCCACCATGCCTCCTGAATATCCATGCGCCCAAGCCCAGATGCACGCCGCCGAATCCCAGCCCCAAAAACAGATCGCCCCGTTCCCAGCCCGTGCTTGATCCACCAGATGCGGCCGCCAGCGCCAGCCCGCCCAGCAGCATAAAGATCATGCCTGTTACCGCTATGGCGCGCACCGATAACGCGCCGCCCGCAGCCATGCCCACGCCATAGAGCAACAGCCAGAGTCCCGGCAACAGCGCGACTTCGCCCCTTCCGGTCAGCACCGCGGTCAAGAGCGCCGCGGCCGCCCAGGGCGGCGCCAATTGAAGAAAAAATTTCCGCACCGGACGGGCCAGCACCCGCGCCCGCCGCGCCTTCACAAAGGTCGCACCCAGACCGATGGCGATTCCGATTGCCGCGGCCGCCAGCCAGATCAACAGCGCATGATCCGGCCAGCGCAGCGCCAGTCCGGCGCCCGCCAGGCCGGTCAGGCCGATCCATATGGCGCCCCGGCCCGAAAGCGCGGTAAAAGCCGCCGCGTCCTGCATGGTCTGGCGAATCTGGCGCAAATTTTCGAGGGCATGCTCTTCGATCCGGTGTGGCGCCGAAGGTGGTTCCGGCAAAAGCATGGGGCCAGAATATTCCGGCCTGAAGCAGTTGTCAAGTACTTTATATTGTAAAGTACACGACTCCGGGGCTGTCCGATCCGGCATGGGCTATCATCATCGGAAGCGGCAAAGAGTTGCGGCTTTGCGCGCCCATGCATAATTCCATTCAGCCCATGACCCCATCAACCGCAACCAAGTTTATCTTCCGGCGTATATTCCCGTTTGCTTTGCCATTGGCTTTGCCCCTGAACCTGCTCGCGCAAGCTCCGGGGCGAATTAAGATTCTCAAACTGGCCATCACCAATCCCATGTCCGCGCCGCGGCCGCGCGCCGATATCGCAGTGCCTTTGGCGCTGTTGCGCCGGGCCGCGCCTGATTTTACTCCCGGATCGGAAATTGTACTGGCCACACAGACCGCGAGCGTGACCGCCGATAATGCCGTGCTTCATGCGCATGAGCTTGCTTCCCAGGTGGACGCCCTGCATAATCCTTTGCGCCCGGATACACTGGCGCTCCAGTTGAATTTGGGACCGCATCAGACCCGCATCGTTTCGATCGCCTACGGCGATGCGGCCGCGATCTGGCGTCTGCGCCGCCCCTACCGCCCGCGCACGGATGCGCTTTTCACCCCTAAAATTCAGGGACTGGGCTGGGAATCGCGGCGCATGGCCTTCCGGCTCTACTTCGATTCCCGCAACGCCATCGACCTCTACGGCAAGCGCCAGCCGGGGCTGCTGCTGCGCCGGCTTTTCGCCGTGCCCGGCTATGTGTATCACCAGCATTCGCCGCTCGGCCGCGATATCTTTCTGGTGGGCAAATCGCTTGGCGTGGGCGGCGTGGCCGCGCTGGCGCACGGGCGCGTGGTCAAGGTCGCGCGGGTTCGGCGGCGGAGCTGGCGCATTATTTCGACCGGGCCCGTGCGGGCGATCGTGGACGCAACGTATGCTGGCTGGCTGGTCAACGGAGAGCGCGTGCGGCTGCGCTCGCGGTTTACCATCTGGGCCGGGGAATCCGGTTTCGAACACCAGGTTCGGCTGACGGCCGCGCATCCGGTAACACTTGTCACTGGCATTACGCGCCATCGCCAGGCGCCATTGATCCGCCCGCGCCGGCACGCAAGCCGCGTGCATTGGCTGGCTTCGTGGGGCCGGCAGGTGGTCTCGCCCGGTCCGCGCGCGGTGATGCCCGAAATGGCCCATGAAAAGCTGGGGCTGGCGATCATCTCCGCCACGCGGCTGCGGCCGATTGCCGGAAATGCGGCCAATCATCTTTTACAACTGCGGCTGCGCCGCGGGCGCGCTCAGTGGTATGCCCTGACCGCCTGGAGCGGCGCCGAAAGCCATCGCATGCGCGGCTGGGGCAATGCGCGCGAACGCGGCGCCCTGTCTTCGATCTTGCTGCCGCCGCATGCGGTCACGACACGGGCGGCCTTTCTAGCGGCAGTGCGCGCCAAGGCCGCGCGGCTGGCGCATCCGGTGATCATCCGCATAGCCGCCGCTGGCGCGCCGGAATCCGCGCCGCCTGACACGCTCGATCCCACCCAGCGCAAGACGCCAGCCCAGGCATTGACCCTGCTGCTGGACGAAACCCGGCGCGACGCCCGCGCCTGGGCGCCGATCGTGCGCCAGACGCCGCCGGCCGCGATGACCAAAAATCATGGCGCCGGCTTTTTTACCAACGGCAATAACCAGACCGGTTTATGGCAGCCGCAGAAAGGATTTTTCTGGACGGGCGGATTCTGGGTGGGCCAGCTCTGGCAAGCCTACGCGCTGACGCACCAGCCACGTTACCGCCGGTGGGCCGAACTCTGGAACGCACGCCTGCTCGGCAAGGAACTGACCGAAGATCACGACACCGGCTTTTTAAATTACTATTCATCGGCCCTGGGCTATGGCATCACCCATCAGGCTCGCTACCGTGCCGGCGCATTGCGCGCGGCGCGGCGGCTGCGCCAGCTCTATAACCCCGTCACCCATCTGATCGCCGCATGGCGGCCGCGGGGTGAAGATTCGATTATTGACACCATGATGAATCTCCAGGATTTATGGTGGGCTTCCTGCCAGACGGGCGACCCACAATGGCGGCAGATCGGCCAGAGCCATGCCCGGCGCGCCGCGCGCTGGTTCATACGCCCCAACGGCTCCGTTTTCCAGTCCGTACATTACAATCCGGGCGACAATCCGCAATTTTTTAACCTCGGCCGCGGGCCGCGGGTGCTGATTCCCAACCACGTTCCGCCCGGCCATTGGGTCTTCAAGCACACTCACCAGGGCTGGGGCGCCGATACCTCCTGGTCGCGCGGCACCGCCTGGGCCGTTTATGGCTTTGCCGAGGCCTATAAATATACGCATCAGGCGCGGTTTCTCGCCACCGCCAACCGCGTGGCCCATTTCGCCTTGGCCCATCTGCCCGCCGATCATGTGCCCTGGTATGACTTCGATGACCCCGGCGTGCACTTTCGCAATCGCGACTCCTCCGCCGCCGCCATTCTGGCCGATGGACTGCTGCGGCTGTCGAATCTGGAAACCCGGCCCGCGCGCGCGCGGCAATTCCGCGCCACCGGCCGCGCCATTACGCAATCGCTGATGGACCGCTATTTGACGCCCGTGTTCCGGGACGACCCCACGCCGCCCGGCATTTTGCGGCATGGTTCGGGTCTGCGTCCGCAGGACGCCCCGCTGGTCTATGGCCAGTACTATCTGATGGACGCGCTGCTCTGGCTGCGGCGGCATGATCCACGCACCGGACGGCGTCTGCAGCCATCGCCCTGGGGCCGCTGCGGACCGTAGCGGCCAGTTTCCAGCCCCGCAGTGCGAATCGGGCCGTGAACGTTTCAGGAAACCCCGGCCTGCCTGCTCGATTTCAGCTTCGACATCTGCAATGGCGGACTTCGTGGACCGCCGCTAATTGTAATCTATTAACACACCCGGTCTTCGCCGAAAGGAACTATGAACATGCAGCGTTTTTTCAATACAAAAACACATCCGCTTCGCGGCCTGTCCGCGGTTCTGTTTGTCTTAGGGTGCGCTTTCGCCATGGTGGCATCCGCGCCGGCGCAGAATATTTTGACATGGCATGACAATAATGCCCGAACTGGCGCTGACCTGCGGGAAAAAATTCTCACGCCCAAAAACGTCAACCCTAAAACGTTCGGCAAGTTATTCGAGATTCATGTGGACGGAAAAGTGGACGCCGAACCATTGTATGTGGCGAGCGTGGAGATTCCGCACCGGGGAAAGCACAACGTGCTGTATGTTGAAACCGAGAATGACAGCGCTTATGCCTTCGATGCGGATACGGGCAGACTGTTGTGGCGCCGGCGCCTGCTGCCGGCCGGCGAGACGCCCTCCGGCAATCGCGGGTGCGGACAGATCGTGCCTATCATCGGCATCACGGCGACGCCCGTCATCAGCCTGCATACCGGCCCGCACGGCACCATTTATATCGTGGCCATGAGCAAGAACGCGCGGGGGCGATATTTCCAGCGCCTCTATGCGCTGGACATTGCCAGCGGCCAAGATGAGTTTGGCGGACCGGTGACGGTGCAAGCAGTCTATCCGGGCGACGGAGCCGAGACAGTATTCCAGCCAAAACAGCATGAAGAGCGAGCGGGCCTGCTGCTGCTGCACGGGGTGGTTTATACGAGCTGGTCGTCGCACTGTGACATCAATCCCTATAATGGCTGGGTCATTGGGTATAACGCGCGCACGCTGCGGCAAACCGCCGTGCTCAAACTGGCGCCCAACGGCTCGGAAGCCTCGATCTGGCAGAGCGGAGCCGGACCGGCCGCAAGCCCGCAGGGCAATATTTACTTGCTGGCGGCCAACGGCACCTTTGACACCAAGCTTAACCGGCAGGGATTTCCCGCGCACAGCGATTTCGGGAATGCCTTTTTAAAAATTTCAACCCGTAACGGACGGCTTGCCGTCGCGGACTATTTCGCCATGCACAACGTAACGGAGGAAAACCGAACCGATCAGGACCTGGGCTCGGGTGGCGCGCTGGTGCTGCCGGCCATGAGGAATGCCGCGGGCAAACTGCTGCGTCTGGCCGTGGGTGCGGGCAAAGACCAGAACATCTATCTTGTGAACCGGGAGAACATGGGAAAATTCAACCCGCATGCCAATCTTATCTACCAGGAGATTCATCACGGGCTGGGAGGCCGGGAATTTGCCGCGCCGGCGTATTTCGACGGTCGGCTCTATTATGGCGCGGTCGGCGACTCGATTCGCGAGTTCCGGTTTAAAAACGCACGGTTGATCGCAAAACCGGCGTCCAAAACCGCAATGCGTTTTGTTTATCCGGGCGCCACTCCGAGCATTTCGGCGAACGGAAACCGGGATGCGATCGTCTGGGCAGCCGAAAATGGCTATCCCGCGGTTTTATATGCCTTCGACGCCCACAACCTGGCGCATGAACTTTATAGCAGCAATCAGGCGCCCCGGGGGCGGGATCATTTCGGGAACGGCAACAAATTCATCACCCCGCTGATCGCCCACGGAAAAGTATATGTAGGCACCACCCGGGGCGTCGGCGTGTTCGGGCTCCTCCGGCATGCCGCGGCCCGGCCGTGACAGGGGTGTAAAAATTCTGGCAACTTACAGCCATGTTTGCGTTAAAATTGCCAGCATTCCTTCCCTGAATTGAGGGGCCGCACCATGCCAAGTGACACCGCGCCTGCCAGCATCCCAAATCCCGCTTCCACCCGCTCCCGGCTGATTCTGCCCGGCTACGGGCTGTTGTTTGCCCTCGTTTCCGCACTGTTTTTTCTCTGGGCGCTGCCCAATAACCTGAACGATATTCTGATCCGTCAGTTCATGACTTCGTTCGTGATTAACCGCTTTCAGGCGGGACTGGTGCAATCAGCGTTTTACCTGGGCTATTTTCTTTTCGCCATGCCCGCGGCGATTCTGATGCGCCGCCGCGGCTACAAAGCCGGACTGTTGACCGGACTGCTCTTGTTCGCGGCGGGCTCGTTTTTATTTTCACCCGCGGCGCTGACCCGCTCCTATGCGTTTTTCCTGCTGGCGCTGTTCGTCATTGCCAGCGGGCTGTCGTTTCTGGAGACCGGCTCCAACAGCTTTATCGCCCATCTCGGCGATGCCTCGCGCTCGGAGCAACGGCTGAACCTGGCCCAGTCATTCAATCCGCTGGGCTCGATCACGGCCGCCTGGATCGGCACCCATTTCATCCTTTCGGGGGTGGAACTGACGCCGGCACAGGCCGCCGCCGAGCAGCGGGCCGGCACGTATCATGCTTATCTGCGCCACGAAACGCTGCGCGTGATGCCGCCCTATATGGTGATCGGCGCGGTGCTGCTGCTGATGGCGGTGCTGCTGGCCCGCATGCGCTTCCCTCCGGATGGTGATCTGACGGCGCGGGAAGAGACCCCGAATCCCGGGCGCTTGCGCGACCTGTGGCGGCAGCGGCATTTAAAATGGGCGGTGCTGGCGCAGTTTTTCTATGTCGGCGCGCAGGTGGGCACCTGGAGCTATACCATTGCCTACGTGCAAGCCTTCACCCCGGCCGGTGAAAAAACCGCCGGCTATGTGCTGACGCTCAGCCTGGTGCTGTTTGCCATCGGCCGCTTTGTCTCCACCTGGCTGTTGCGCTATGTGCCAGCGGGAAAACTGATGGGCCTGTTTGCTCTGATCAATATCGCGCTGCTGGGGGTGGTGGTGCTGCACCCCGCCGGCGCCGGCCTGGCTTTGCATTTTCACGCCGGCTGGCGGCCGGAGCTGGCATGGCAAGCCAGATGGTCCGGGGTGGACGCGCTGGCCGCCAGCAGCTTTTTCATGTCGCTCATGTTCCCCACCATCTTCGCGCTGGGGGTAAAGAATCTGGGCCCCCTAGCCAAGCTGGGCGGTTCAGTCATCATCATGGCCATCATTGGCGGCGCGGTGCTCACGCCCATCATGGGTTGGATCTCGCTCGGCCGCGGCGGCATGGCCGCCGCCATGCTGGTGCCACTGGCCTGCTATGTCTTTATCAGCTGGTTCTCGTTCCGCGGATCGCCAGCCCG
>JAKAZV010000171.1 GCA_021826505.1 Acidobacteriota bacterium
CCGGGCTGGCGGCCCGCATCATTTTCCGTATCGCCCGCGCCTGCTTGCCGCCCGCGGCCAGCAGCTTCTTGATTTGTTTCATCATCTGCGGAGGAATGGGATTGGTGCGGTTAATCGTCAACCGATAGGCCTGGCCCCGGTTGAGATGAACGGCCACGGAATAGGTTGTGACCGGAGGCGTGCCGGGGTTATTGAGCAGCAGCTTGCCATCCATGGCAAGGCTGGCATTGCTGTAGCAGTGGCAATTGTTGGAAAAACCAATGATGTAGGTTCCGGTGGCCGGAGGCGTGAGGGTTACGGTAACCGGCCCGCCCAGTTTTTGACCGGCCGGCGGCGCGGACAAATCCGCTGCCGGAATTGGCGTCAACTGCGCATCCGTGGGCAGGCCCTGGGTGTAAGTAACCCGGGCGCGGCCGGCAACGGCTTCAATGCCGGCCAGCGGGGAAATGGTCGAGGAGGGTATGACATGGGCGCTGCCGCCGCCGCCGTAGGTCACCTGCGCCGATGCCGCCGGACCGATCACGGCAATGTTGGCGGATGCGCGAAGCGGCAGCAGATGGCCCTGATTTTTAAGCAGAACCACGCCGGCTTCGGCCACTTGAGTCGAAAGCGCCCGATGCGCGGGAGTGGTCGCCCGCGCGGTGACGGAGCCCGTACGGCGCCGGTTAAAAAGATGGAAGCGGAACATCTGGGTGAGGATGCGCGCCGCCATCGTGTTCAGCACCGCGCGCGGAATCGCGCCCGAGGTCACGGCGTGCCGCAGCTTCGGACCCAGAAAGGTGTTCATGGGCTGCTCCATATCGGTGCCGGCCGGAGCGGCGGAAACGCTATGGACCGCGAACCAATCCGAAGTGACGAAACCATCAAAGTTCCATTCGCGGCGCAGCACGCGGGTGAGCAGGAAGGGATTCTGACAGCTATATTCGCCATTCACGGTCGAATAGGAGCACATCAGGGAACCGACGTGAGCCTTGCGGACGGCGGCGCGAAAGGCGGGGAAATGGATTTCGTGGAGGGCGCGCAAAGAAACGCTCACCTGATCCTCAGGCGTATTGCGGTTCGTTTCCTGGTTATAGGCGGCGAAATGTTTGACCTGGGCAATGGTTCCCTGGCTCTGAATGCCGCGGATTTCGGCGATATCTATCTGCGCCGCCAGAAACGGGTCTTCCGAAAGGCTTTCAAATTCCCGGCCCCAGCGCGGATCGCGAAGAATATTGACGGTGGGGCCGAGATCCACATCCGAGCCCTTGGCGGCCTGTTCGGCGCCGATCACCTGTCCATACTTATAGGCAAGCCGGCGCGAAAAGCTGGCGGCAACGGAGGCGCCCGACGGCAACTGCGTCACTTTGGTCAGGCCGTCACCCACGCCATTGGGCCCATCTTCGAGGGTAAGGGCCGGAATGCAGAGCGCCGGAATCGGGGAGATATTTCCGACATAGGGGCGCATGCCGTGGCCGGCCACCATATTGAGTTCATCGGCCAGGCTCATCTTGCGCATCAGCATCGCCACCCGCCGCGCGATGGGCAGGTGCGGATTCAGCCAGGGACAAGCGGCGGAAGCGCGGCGATGGGCCGGAGGTTTCGCCGCGGGCGCATGCGCCGGCGCCGGGCGGGTAACACCCCATGCGGTCATGCCGGCGAGCGAGAACAGCAGTGAAGTGAGAACCGCAAAAAACGATTTAGCATTCGGATGAGACATAAGTAGTTTCCTGGCTCCAACCGGGGCGTTTATAAAACAATTTCAGTATATCTTCTACTCTTCCCGCTGCAAGCGGCGATAGAGGGCACTGCGGCTGATGCCCAGCGCGCGGGCTGCCTGATGGACGTTGCCGGCGTTGCGCTTGAGAGCGGCTTCGATCAGATAGCGCTCGGCATCTTCCAATTTCATCTCTTCCAGCCGGGGCGCGGCATTGAGCTGCAGCCCGAGATCGCCGGCCTGGATGGTTTCTCCGGCCGCCAGCAGCAGGGCGCGCTCGATGGCATGCTCCAGCTCGCGCACATTGCCCGGCCAGCCATAGGCGCAAAGCTCCGCCATGGCATCGGGGCTGAAGCCAGCGAAAGGCTTCTGGTAGCCGCGCGCCAGGCGATCGGCGAAGTGCCGGGCCAGCAGGGGAATATCGTCGCGGCGCTGGCGCAGGGGCGGCAGATGGATCTCGATGGTATTGAGCCGGAACAGCAGATCTTCGCGGAAGCGGCCGGCCGCAACCTCGGCATGAAGATCGGCGTTGGTGGCGGAGAGCACGCGGGTATTCAGCTTCAGCGTCCGGGATGAGCCCAGGCGCTCGATTTCGCCCGCCTGCAGAACGCGCAGCAGCTTGGCCTGCTGGGAAAGCGAGATGTTCGCGATTTCATCCAGAAACAGCGTGCCCTGATCGGCCATTTCGAAGCGGCCCATGCGCTCGTTTTTAGCGTCGGTGAAGGCCCCGCGCACGTGGCCGAAGAGCTCGCTTTCAAAGGTGCCTTCCGGCAGGCCGCCGACATTGACGGTAATCATGGGCCGGGCGGCGCGGGGCGACGCGGCATGCAGGGCGCGCGCCACGACTTCCTTGCCGGTGCCGTGTTCGCCGGTGATCAGCACGTGGGCGTCGGAGGGTCCAATCTGGCGGATCAGGCGCAGCACCGGCAGCATGGCCGTGGATTCGGCAATCATGTGCGGCGCGCCTTTGGCCAGCGCCTGGGTCTGCGCCTCCAGCCGGCGGCCGCGGCGCAGAGCGCCTCCCAGCTCGAGCTGCGTCCGCAGCGTGGTCAGCAGGCGGGTATTATCCCAGGGTTTTTGCACGAAATCGCGCGCGCCCCGGCGCATGGCCTCCACCGCCAGCTCGACCGTGCCCCAGGCGGTCATGACGATCACGGGCAGGGTGGCGTCAAGCTGCTGGAGCCGCCGCAATAAATCCAGACCTTCTTTGCCGGAGGTAGTGTCGCGGGCGTAGTTCAAGTCCATCAGCACCAGATCGCAGCTTTCGCGCTCGACGGCATGCCAGAGCGCGGCGGGCGATGCCACGGTTTCCAGCCCATAGCCTTCGGGCTTGAGCAGCAGGCGGAGAGCCTCGCGCACGTCGGCCTGATCGTCGGCGATCAGAATGCGCGCGGCCACCGGAAGCGCGGCCGCGGCGGAAGTTGAGCTTGCTTCCATATGGATGCCATCTTACAAGGATCACGCTCAGAGATAAGCATCGCATAGCGGCGTTGGAATCCGCTCGGCGATCCTCAGGTCCATCGGTGTACATTCCGGTCGCCTCGCGGTTTCCGCCTCCGCCGGCTCGCAGCTTTCCATGAAGCAATTCCTGCGGAATTGCTTT
>JAKAZV010000172.1 GCA_021826505.1 Acidobacteriota bacterium
CGAGCTGGGAATATAGGCTAGGTCGGGATGCAGTTCGCGCAGGATGGCCTCAATGCCGGCTTCCAGCGGACGCGGCGGAAAGCCCTCGTTGCGTCCGCAGTACAGGCCCATGGAGGCATGATGGCGAATGCGCAGCACCGTGTCCCGGGCGTTGGCCAGGAACATGGCGTCGTCTTTGGGTATGGGTCCGTCCCAGGGATTGGCCAGCCAGAAATCCTGCCAGACCATCACCCCATGGCGGTCGCAGGCCTCATAAAATGCGTCTTCCCCGATCTGCCCCACCCAGTTGCGGATCATGGTGAAGTGCATCTGGCGGTGAAACTCCACGGCGGTGTCGTACTCGCGCCCGCGATAGCGCAGCAGCGCTTCGCCGAACCCCCAGTTGCCGCCGCGGGGAATGAAGCGGCGGCCGTTGATCCACAGCCGCAGCGCGCCGCCTTCCTGGCTGCTGGTCATCTGCCGCAGCCCGGCCTGCAGGACGCGGGTGTCGCTGGCATTCTGCCCCGTGGGAGTAAAGCGCAGCTCCAGCCGGTGCAGAACCGGCTCGCCATAACCTGCCGGCCACCAGAGCCTGGGCTGGGAAATGCGCAGCCCGGGAAAATCCCGGGGTGAAAAGCGCACCCATTGCCGCGCCCGGGCAGCCAGTTGCACCGGCTGTGAAAAACGCAGCTCTCCGAGTTGTCCTTCGAGCGCGCCCGTGATCGCGGCGGCGGAATGGTTCACAACTTCCGCCTCGATCGTGACTTCGGCCACCGCCCGTGCAGGGTCCGGCAGCACCGTCGTGAGCATGGGATTTTCCACCGTCACCGGGCCCGAGCGCCGCAGATAGACGCGATTCCACAGTCCGGTGTTGCGGCCGCGGATGGTGGGAATCCAATCCCAGCCAATGGAGGCGTGAAACGTGGGGTTATCAATGCCCAGGCCGCCCCCGTTTTTGCCGGCGCTGAGGAAAGTTTTCTGCTTCACGCTGGCGGGCGTGTCATTTTTAATGATGCGCGCCGCCAGGGCATTCGCGCCGCTTGCGGTCAGATAAGGCGCCAGATCGAAACGGCCGCGCTGGAATCCGCCCTCGATCCGGCCCAGATGATGGCCGTTGCAATAGATTTCCGCCTTCCAGTTCACGCCCTCGAACTGCAGCCAGAGATGATCGCCCTCGGCGAGAGCGGGCGCGCTGAATTCGCTGCGGTACCAGAAGTCGGAGTAAAAATAGGTGTCGGAAATGTAGAGCTGGTTCTGCCCGTAGTTAGGCTCGGGCACGGCGCCCAGGTTGACATAGGCTGCCAGCGCGGTGCCGGGCACCGTGGCGGGCAGCCAGCCGCCCTCCCGCCATTCCGGACTCTGGCTGTAGGCCGGCTGGGAAATCGTTTCACCCGTCAGCCGCGGGTCGCCGGCGCGCAACAGGCGCCAGTCGCCGCCGGAAAGATCCATCTCCTGCCCCGCGGGCGCGGGCCGCGCCGCCGGCCGGGCCAGCAATCCGCCGCGGCCATAGACTTCCATCTCGCTCAGTATGTAGCGTCCGTCCGCCGCGGCCGGCCGCGTCAATAGCAGCCGCACGTAGCGGCCGCTCACGTTTTTGCCCAGCACGATCGCCTGCTGCACCGCCGGCGCGGGCAGCGGCGCGAGCGTTTGCCAGCTTCGGGCATCGTCCGAAACCTGAATCGCTCCCTCGGCCGCGGGCTGAATCCAGTGCAGTATGAGCTTGTCAAACCGGCAGCGGGCGCCCAGATCCACATACACCCACTCCTCGCCCGAGCTGGCCGGCATCCAGGCGCTGGTAAAGCGATACGGCCCGCCCACTTCCACCCGCCGCGCACCGTCAAAACAGCGGATTTCACCCACCTGATAGCGGAAGATATTGGCCGCATCGAACTCCACCCGGTAATAGCGCGCGCGGGATAATGTCCCGAGCGGCAGCCGGGGCGAGAAAATCTGCCCGGGACGGGCAAAACCCTCCGGATAGGGCGCGGGTGAAATAGCCCGCGGATCAATGGTTTCCGCCAGTTGGCGCCAGTTGCGGCCGTCATCGGAGGCGGAGATCCGGAGCATCAGCTCCCGCGGCTCGCCCATCGCCTCCACCGTAAACAGCACCTCCATCGCATCCATGGCCGGCGGCTCGGCGCCCCCGAATTTGAACTGCAGCCAGGGCCGCGGCCCTTCCAGCGGAGTTACGCTGGTCGGCGCGTGGTCGAAGGCAAACTCGCGCTCTTCCTTCGGCAGCACGCCCCCGAAGGCGGTCTCAACCTCCAGCCAGGCGGGCAGGCTGCTGTCCACTATGCCGTCGGTCACCAGTTGCGCGGTCAGATTGTAGTCGTAGCTGCTGGAATGGTAAGCCGCGCGCCGCAGCGCCAGATTGCGATAGCGTCCGCTCGTATCGGCTTCCAGCGCCGGACCAAAATATTCGGCCGGATCGCCAGGGTAAACCCCGATGCCGCGGTTCAGGCCGGAGTGAGGCTCTGCCGGAATCATGGCCATTTCCCCGGATGGATGGGAAATCGCCGGCGCGGCTTCGCTCAATAGCCCCGGCGCGGACGCGCCCGCCCCGGCCAGCGCAATGCCGGTCTGGATAAATTTGCGGCGTGTGGTGGTTTCGGACATGGGCAAAAGTGTAGCAGGTGGCCATGGCCTCCGTCCTGCGCTGCTCTAAACTGGCGGAGAATGGTCGGTGCACATATTATGTGTGAATTTTCCCCGTAGTGTTTCAACCCTCCGCTAAAATCGAACGCCCTTCCACTACGTGGCGCTTTTGGCCGCCTTTTCATCTGGTTGAAAATCCAGCCATTTATCCTGAATTATCATGTAATTATCATAAAATAATCATAATATTGTTACGTAATTATCATATTCATATGATAAATCTTGTTCGCGATGAAATAAACGCAGCAGTTTCAGTCATTTGCCGGAATTTTGGGTAGTTTTCACCCCGCAATTTTCTGATGCATTTCATATCCTTTATTATCAATGGTTTATCCGGGGCCTCATTGCGGTTTTAGATTTTTCCCGTTTTGGTGCTCCTGTATCTTATTGATTCCATGTCTCTTATTTTGAAATACAGTTTCAGCCATTTCGATCTGATAGACTTATCTTAAGTAAGGTCGGAAAAGCGGCTTTTGGCTGCTGGTATTTCACGCACTTTGAGGTCGTTCTCTGCTTTAGTTCTCCGCTCGCCGCGATCCCTCCCGGGATCGCTTCTTCGTTCGATATGTCCGCGCCCGGCCTTCGGCCGGGTTCCATTCCATCAAGGAAAATATTTATGTCTTCAACACCGGAAAACACTCCCG
>JAKAZV010000004.1 GCA_021826505.1 Acidobacteriota bacterium
TCGCTATGCAGCGTTGGAACATACTTTTGACAAAACCTTCGGTTTTGTCAAGGCTCGGCGATCCTCAGGTACATCGGTGTACATTGCGGTCGCCTCGCGGTTTCCGCCTGGCTCTGCTCGCTTCTCTCTGAGCGCTCCGCATCGTTCGTCGGTGGAGGGCCGGGACTTAACAAACAACCCCGGCCTTTCCACTCGATACGGCTTTCAATAATCCTGAGTGGTGGACTCGTGCGCCCCCGCTGGTTGAGGTCAATGGCCACGGCGGCGGATTTCGGCCAGCAGCTCGCGCGTGGCATGATGCTTGGGATCGCCGGCAATCGCCCCTTGAATGCCGAGCCGTTCGGCGGCGGCGCGCTCGGGAATGGAGTCCCGCGTGTAATCGGTGCCTTTGGCGTGAATGGCGGGCCGCAGGGCTTCGAGCAGCGGGGTCACGGTGGGAGTGGAAAAAATCACGACCGCATCCACGGCGCGCAGGGCGGCGAGCAGGCGGGCCCGCTCGGCGGCGGACAGAATGGGCCGGCCGGGACCTTTCAGGGCGCGCACCGACTCATCATCGTTGACGGCCACGATGAGGCGGCTGCCCAGAGCGCGGGCGGCCTGCAGATAGCGGAGATGGCCGACATGAAGAATGTCAAAACAGCCATTGGCCAGCACGATGGATTCCCCCAAGCCGCGCCATTCGCCGGACAGATCGCGGGCCTCCGCGAGCGAGAGAATTTTATTTTCCGTGTTCATGCGGACGGGCTCATTCTTTGGGCCGCAGCCAGCAACTCCGGCATTTGAACGACGGCGGTGCCCGGCTTCATGACGACGATGCCGGCGGCGGCGTTGGCGAGACGGGCGGCCAGCTCCATGCCGGCGCCGGAGGCGAGCGCGGCGGTGAAAACGGCGATGACGGTATCGCCGGCGCCGGTGACATCCACTGCCTGATCGTTGCCGGAAATGGGAATGTGCAGAGTGCGGCGGCGAGGCTGAAACAGCGCCATGCCGTCGCGGCCGCGGGTGATGAGCAGGCCCGCGGCGCGCAATTGCCGCAACAGCCGGCGGCCGAAATTTTCCAGCCGGCGGCGGTTATCGCCGATGGGAGCGTGAAAGATTTCTTCCACCTCTTCCTCGTTGGGCGTGGCGGCGGTGAGTCCGCGATAACCGGCCAGAGTGAAGCGGGCGTCCACGGTGAAGGGCGCGCCGGCGGGCAGCCAGGCGGGCGCGGGCTGAACCGCAGAGGGAGAAACCGAACCATAGCCATAGTCGCAGACGATCAGGCCATCGGCCGCCCGGCAGGCGCGGGCGGCGCGGGCGCGCAAGCGCCGGACCATGGCTTCGGGCAGGGCGCGGCCCGGTTCGCGGTCGAGGCGGACGATCTGCTGGCGGGTGGTGTGCGAGTGTCCGGCCAGAATGCGGGTTTTGCTGGGCGTGGGCCAGCCCGGGACGGTGAGCAGACCGCGGAGATCCATGCCGGCCTGGGAAAAAAAGCGGCGCAGGGCGCGGCCGGCCGCGTCGTCGCCGATGACACCGATCAGTTTGACTTGCACCCCGAGCGCGGCCAGGTTGGCGGCGGTATTGGCTCCGCCGCCGGGCACCAGGGACTGCTCGCGATGGCGAAGAATCAACACCGGAGCTTCGCGCGATACCCGGGAGATTTCACCGTAGATGAATTCATCGGCGATGAAATCGCCCCAGACGACCAGGCGCAGGCGGCGGAAGCGGGCCAGCGCGGCGGCGGGCGTTGTGGACGCGGCCGGCGAGGGCAAGTGCGATGATGGAGGCCGGGAGGGCATGGAGAATGAACACGCTCAGGGATAAGCATCGCATAGCGGCGTTGGAACCCGCTCGGCAATCCTCATGTACATCTATGTACACTGCGGTTGCCTCGCGGCTTCCGCCTGGCTCTGCTCGCTTCTCCCTGAGCGCTCAGCATCGTTTCAACGGCGGAGGGCCGAGACCTAAACAAGCAACCCTGGCCTTTTCCCCTCGATGCGGCGTTTATTTACTTTTGGCAGACTCACAGGCCGCCGCTAAATGAACTATTGTAGAAGAAGTGAAGAAGCAGGGCCGTGAAAACCTTTTCGTGAGCCACACGAAGCAATTGACAAGCGCGGCGAACTAATTCTACAGTTAATACTTGCCCTGTAGTCTGCCCTTGCAATGGCAAGCCGGAATCCGGGGATATGGACCCGCATAGCGGGAAGCGCTCAGCCCCCCGGGCGGCTGATCAAATTCGGCAAACGAACCAGGACTGAAACAACACCGTGGCCCGCGGCACGGCGCGAAACGGCGTGCGCGAGCCGCCGGGAGACGCCGGAAAGCGCGCCCCGGGAGCCGGAGCAGGCGCTCCGGAAAAAATAACCGGACTGAGACAGAGACGATGCGAACCTACATACCCAAAGCCGCCGACCGCGCCCCGCAGTGGCACCTGGTGGACGCGCGGGATCAAGTGCTGGGACGGCTGGCGAGCCGCGTGGCCCGCATACTGATGGGCAAGGAAAACCCCCGCTATACTCCCTACCTTTCGACCGGCGAGCACGTCATCATCATCAATGCCGCCAAGCTGAAAATCACGGGACAGAAGGTGGAAGCCAAGCAATATCATCATTTCACCGGCTACCCCGGCGGATTGAAAACCCGCGCGCTGAAGACGCGGATCCAGGCCAAGCCGGAAGATGTGCTGCGGGACGCGATTCGGGGCATGCTGCCGAAGAGCCGGCTGGGCAAGGCGCTGGGCAGCAATTTGCGGGTGTATGCCGGCGACAAGCATCCCCATTTTGGGCAGCAGCCGCGGGCACTGAACCCGAACGGCCCGGGACGGGCGTAAGAACGCGAAAAATTTATGGCACAACCGGTTCAATATCTGGGCACAGGCCGCAGGAAAAGTTCGGTGGCGCGGGTGATTCTGCGCCCCGGCAGCGGAGCTATCCGCGTGAACGGCCGGGATTTTGAGAAATATTTTCCCACCCCCGCGCTGCGGGTGGTGGCGCGCCAGCCGCTGGATACGCTGGAAGCCGGCACGCAATTTGACGTGCTGGCCAGCGTGCAGGGCGGCGGCATTGCCGGACAGAGCGGCGCGCTGCGCCTGGGCATTGCGCGGGCATTGCTGGGCTATAACGCCGAGCTGCGCGCGCGCCTGCGGGCGGCCGGGCTGCTGACCCGCGATGCCCGCGGCAAGGAACGCAAAAAGTACGGACAAAAGGGAGCGCGCAAACGCTTCCAGTTCTCCAAACGGTAAGGGCGATTTTACGGACGCCGGCGGGACGCGGAGCCCGCTCGCGGACGAGCAGCATGCCGGGTCCGAATTTTTCCGCAAGGAAAGTAAACCCCGCAAGCCAGGCGGTTCCACGGGAGCCGAGGCCCAAGCGGCGGTTGCCAGCTTTTCGAGGAGGCTTGGTTGGCTAGCATTACGATGAAGGAATTGCTCGAAGCGGGCGTCCACTTCGGGCACCAAACCCGGCGCTGGAACCCGAAGATGAAGCCTTATATCTTCGGCGAGCGCAACGGCATTTACATTATTGACCTGCAAAAGACCTTGAAGATGTTCAAGGACGCCGCCAAGTTTGTGCAGGAACAGGCGGCGCAAGGCAAAAGCGTGCTGTTCGTGGGCACCAAGCGGCAGGCCCAGGAAGCCATCGCCGAGGAAGCCACCCGCTGCCAGATGTATTACATTAATCACCGCTGGCTGGGCGGGCTGCTGACTAACTGGGTGACGATTCAGAAGTCCATCAAGCGTTTTGTGGATATCGAGCAGATGTCCACCGACGGGCGCTATGAACTGCTGCCGAAAAAAGAAGTGATCCGGCTGGAGCGCGAGCGCAAGCATCTGCAGCAGAATCTGGCCGGCATTAAAGAAATGCCGGGATTGCCGGATGTGCTTTTCGTGATTGACTCCAATCACGAGCAGATCGCGGTGCGGGAAGCCCGCAAGCTGGGCATCCCCGTGGTGGGGGTGGTAGACACCAACTGTGATCCCACCGAAGTGGATTACGTCATTCCCGGCAACGACGACGCGCTGCGCGCGATCCGGCTGTTCACCACCCGCATCGCCGACGCCTGCCTGGAAGGCAAACAACTGCTGCCGGGCGAAGCCGGCGCGGCCAGCGAAGCCGATGCGGCGGAAGGCGAGAGCGGGGAGGAAGTGGTGGACCCCGAGTATCTGGCGCGGTACGAAGCTGAACGCCGCTTCGGGGCGCTGACGGAAACGGAAGAGGAACCGGGCGCGAGCGAGGAGGCCGAGGTAAAAACGGCCAGCCCCGGCCGCAAAGGACCGGATACCGAGAGTGAAAACCGGGATCGAGCCGATGCCGGCCCGGCCCTGTAACCCTCCAGCATGAATTCTTCGCCCCAGGCAGGCGGCGGAGACAGACCCAAGGCTATGGAAATTACCGCGGCAATGGTGAAGCAACTGCGGGAGCGCACCGGCGCTCCTATGATGAACTGCAAGGCCGCCCTGACCGAGGCCAAAGGCGATATGGCGGCGGCCGAGGTGCTGTTGCGCAAACAGGGCATGGCCAGCGCGGCCAAAAAGTCCAGCCGGGCCACCAGCGAAGGCTCGGTGGGCGCCTATATCCATGCCGGCGGCAAGCTGGGCGTGCTGGTGGAAGTGGACTGCGAAAGCGATTTTGTGGCCCGCACCGATGAGTTTCAGGCCATGCTGCACGATCTGGCCATGCACATCGCGGCCGCCGACCCGCGCTATCTGGACCGCGGGCTGATTCCGGCCGACGTGCTGGAACGGGAAAAAGACATTTACCGGGCACAACTGCCCGCCAACAAACCGGCGGCGGTGCTGGACAAGATCCTGGAAGGCAAGCTGGAGAAGTTCTACGAGGAAGCCTGCCTGCTCGACCAGCGCTACGTGAAAGACGATAAAATCACGGTGCGCGAGCTGGTCGCCGAAAAAATCAGCAAGTTCGGCGAAAATATCGCCATCCGGCGTTTTGTCCGCTTCAAGGTGGGCGATGCGCCGGGCGCCTGATCCCAATTGACTCCGGGCGCCTGAACCGCCCGCATGGCCATGGCCGAACCTGTATCCGCTTCCGCCCTCCGTCCCCCAGCCACCCCGGCATATCACCGGATTCTTCTGAAATTATCGGGCGAGGCCCTGGCCGGCGGCCAGAGCCTCGGCATTGATGCCGGCAAGCTGGGCGCCATCGCCGACGAAATTGCCGCCGTACACCAGCTGGGAGTGGAAGTCGCGCTGGTGCTGGGCGGAGGCAATTTTTTCCGCGGCGTTTCGCAGCAGGCCCGGCACATGGACCGGGTTTCGGCCGATCAGATGGGCATGCTGGCGACGGTGATTAACGGACTGGCGATGCAGGACGCGCTGGAGACCCGCGGCATTAAAACCCGGGTGATGAGCGCGATCGAGATGCAAAAGGTCTGCGAGCCGTTCATACGCCGCCGGGCCATCCGGCATCTGGAAAAAGGCCGGGCGGTGATTTTTGTGGGGGGCACCGGAAACCCGTATTTTTCCACCGACACCGCCGCCGCGCTGCGCGCCATGGAGATCAAGGCGGATGTGATCCTGAAGGGCACGCAGGTGGATGGCGTCTATGACGCCGACCCGGCCCAGGTCAAAACCGCCAGCCGCTTCGCCCAGCTCGATTATCAGGAATTTATCAAGCGCAACCTGCGGGTGATGGATATTTCGGCGATCGCGCTCTGCCGCGACAATCAAATGCCGGTGATTGTCTTTAACCTGCATCAGGCGGGGAATGTGCGCCGGGTGGTGCAGGGCGAGCCGATTGGCTCGCTGATCGGCGCCGTCCCGGAAGCCTGAGGGCGGGGTGGGGAAAAAATCATGAACATATCATCTGATGCCGTCGCCGTGCTGCGCGAGCCGCTGCGCCAACTGCGCCAGCGCATGGAAAAAGCCGTGTCCGATTTTCAAACCGCCCTGGCCAGCCTGCGCACCGGCCGGGCCAGCGTGCATCTGCTGGATGGCGTGCGGGTGGATTACTACGGCACGGAAATGCCGGTGAATCAGGTCGCCACGCTGCACACGCCCGATCCACAAATGATCACGGTGCAACCCTACGACGCCTCGCTATTGGGAGCGATCGAGAAGGCCATCCACAGCGCCGATCTGGGATTGAACCCGGCCAGCGACGGCAAGCTGCTGCGCATTACCATTCCTCCCCTGACCGAGGAGCGGCGGCGCGATCTGGCCAAGCATATGCATAAAATTCTGGAAGACCACCGCACCGAGCTGCGCAACATCCGCCGGGACGGCAACGATGCGGCGAAAAAACTGAAAGCCGACAAAAAGCTCAGCGAAGACGAGGAGCGGCGGGCGCACGAAGACATTCAGAAGCTCACCGACGCGGAAATTAAAAAGCTGGAAGAGCTGGCGGCGGCCAAGGAAAAAGAGCTGATGAAGGTGTAGGGAACGACACTTTCAATCAAATTTCACTCCAGCAACTGTAAAAATTCAGCTTCCGACAAGATACGCACGCCGAGGGCGCGGGCTTTATCCAGCTTGGAGCCGGGCGCGGCGCCGGCCACGACCGCGGCCGTCTTGCGGCTGACCGCGGCGGCGACTTTGCCTCCGCGCGCCTCAATGGCGGCGGCAGCCTGTTCGCGGGTCAGCGAGGCCAGCGTGCCGGTCAGGACAAAGCTCTGGCCGGCCAGCTTGCCGGCGGCGGGCGACTGGCGGGAACCGCGCAGGTTCACGCCGGCGCGGCGGAGGCGCTCGATGAGCGCGCGATTGAGCGGCTCCTGAAAAAACTGTTCCACCGCGGCGGCGATGGCGGGGCCGATTTCGGGCACGGTTTCGAGCTCAAGCGCGGGAGCGGCCATGAGGGCGTCCAGATCGCCGTAGGCCTGGGCCAGCAGGCGAGCGACGCGCTCGCCCACATGCCGGATGCCCAAAGCAAAAAGCACGCGATGCAGCTCCCGCCGCTTGCTGGCCTCGATCTGAGCCAGCAGATTGGCGGCGGATTTTTCGCCCATGCGCTCGAGCGCGGCCAGCGGCTCCGGCTGGAGATCGTAGAGATCGGCGAAATCGCGCACCAGCCCGGAGGCGGTGAGCTGCGCGATCAGCGCCTCGCCCAGACCGTCAATATCCATGGCGTTGCGGCGGGCAAAATGGCGCAGGCTTTCGCGCAGGCGCGCCGGACAACTGGCGTTGGCGCAGCGCCAGACGGCTTCTTCGGGCTCGCGCCAGATGTGGGAGCCGCAAACCGGGCACTGTCCGGGCCAGTGAAATTCCCGGGCATCGGGCGGGCGCTTTTCCAGCACCACGGCGGTGATTTTGGGGATCACATCGCCCGAACGCTCGACCCGGACGGCATCGCCCACGCGAATATCGAGACGGGCGATTTCGTCCTGGTTGTGGAGGGTGGCGCGGCTGACCAGCACGCCGCCCAGGGGCACCGGCTCGAGCACGGCCACCGGAGTGAGGGCGCCGGTGCGGCCCACCTGGATTTCGATATCGAGCAGGCGGGTTTCACCGCCGCGGGCGGCGTACTTATAGGCAATGGCCCAGCGCGGGTATTTACTGACCGTGCCCAGGCGGTGCTGCGCCGCACGCGAGTTCACCTTGATGACCACTCCATCGGTTTCATAGGGCAGCTCGGCGCGGCGGTTTTCCCAGTCCTGAATGTAGGCCCAGGCGGCGCCGATGTCCGGGCAGAGCCGCCAATGGGGACTGGTCTTAAAGCCTAGATTTTTCAGAGCCTGCAGCCCATCGGCCTGCGCCGGCAGCCAGGGCTCGCCCTGAGCGAGCAGATAATAGGCAATGAAATCGAGGCGGCGGGAAGCGGTAATGCGGGGATCGAGAACCCGCAGCGCGCCGGCGGCCGCGTTGCGGGGATTGGCGAATAAGGCCAGTTCTTCCTTTTCGCGCTCGGCATTGACCTGCGCGAAAGCCGCCCGCGGCATGACGACCTCGCCGCGGACTTCAATATCAGAGGGAAACCCATCGGGCAGCGTCACGCGCAGGGGCAGGGAACGGATGGTGCGGAGATTGGCGGTCACGTCTTCGCCGATTTCTCCATTGCCGCGCGTCAGCCCGCGCACGAAAAGACCCTGGTGGTAATGGAGCGCAAGGCTGAGCCCGTCCAGCTTGAGTTCGGCGACATAGTCCGCGCTTTCATCCCCGAGCCCCTGGCGCACCCGGTGGTCAAAGTCGCGCAACTCGGCTTCGGAATAGGCGTTATCCAGACTGAGCAGGCGGGATGAATGGGGCGCCCGCACCAGGCCTTCGCGCGGCTCGCCGCCGACCCGCTGGGTGGGCGAGTCAGGGGTGACCAGCTCCGGATGGGCTTGTTCGAGCGCCTTGAGCCGGTTCATCAAGGCGTCGAATCGGGCGTCGGAGATTTCCGGCTGGTCGAGCACGTAATATAGATATTCGTGACGGCGGAGCTGGCCGCGGAGCGCGGCGATTTCATGCGCCGCATCCGGAAAGGGGTTGGTTTCAGCCGCCATGCAGCGATTATATAAGGATCACGCTCAGGGATCAGCATCGCAGAGCGGCGTTGGAAACCGCTCGGCGATCCTCAGGTACATCTGTGTACATTGCGGTCGCCTCGCGGTTTCCGCCTTGCTCTGCTCGCCTCTCCCTGAGCGCTCAACATTGTTCAATAGCGGTGTACCGGGATCTGGCAGGCAACCTAAGGATCATGCTCAGGGATAAGCATTGCATAGAGGCGTTGGAATATGCTTTTGACAAAACCTGCGGCTTTGGCAATGGCTCGGCAATCCTCATGTACATTCGAGAATTGAAGAAGAGAAACGCGCGTGGATAATCTGACACATTCGCTGGTTGGCATCGCGCTCTCGCGGGCCTTTTTCAAGGACAAGGCGCCGCTGGCGACGACGATGCTTATCGTGGCCGCGAATGCGCCGGATGTGGATGTGTTGTGGTCAATGCGCGGCATTCGCTATATCGAATATCACCGCGGGTTTACGCATTCACTGCTGTTTCTGCCGCTGGGCATGCTGCTGATCTCCTGGCTCTGGCGCGGGCTGGCCGGCCGGCTGCAGCGCCGGAAAGGAAGTTGGGACCCGGCGAAGGGACGCTGGCGCCCGCGGGGAGAAACTGAGGAAGGCCAGAGGAAAAATCCGGTGAGCTGGCGGCTGGGGCTGGCGGCGGGATTGCTGGGCATTGGCTCGCATCTGCTGATGGATTGGACCAACAGCTACGGCATACGGTTATTGGATCCGCTCAGCCAGCACTGGTTCGCGCTCGACTGGATGCCGATCGTGGACCCGTGGCTATGGCTGATTCTGCTGGCATGCCTGACCTTGCCCATGCTGCTGGCCATGGTGCAGCACGAGCAGGGCGGACCGCGCGGCCATTACCGTAAAAGCGCGGCGGTGGCGCTGCTGGCGATGGGCGCATGGTGGGGCGTGCGGGCCGCGGCGCATCAGCGGGCTCTCGAAAAGCTGCGGCAGGCGCTGGATGAGCCGGCGGCGAACCGCGCGCTGGCCGCCTACCCAACGTTTACCTCGCCGCTGACCTGGCGGGGAGTGGCGAGCCTGCCGGACCGCTATCAGATCGGAGATATCACCGCAGGAAATGGAAAACCGCCGCGGCTGCATGATCTTTATAAACCCGCCGCGACCCCGGCCATTCTGGCGGCGGAGCACACCCGCGCGGCCCGGATTTTTTTACAATTTGCCCGCGATCCGTGGGTGGAAACGCGGCCCGGCGCGGGAAATACCACGGTGGTGATGATCAGCGATCTACGTTTTGGCACGCCGAAAAGTTTTCATGGCATGGGCGTGCGAGTGCGCCTGCAGCATGATCTGCGGCCCATGTCAGAACAATTTCGTTTTTAAGAGGCGCGAAGCGAGGGCAGAATTATTTGGCCGCAAGCTGGTTGAACGCCAGCGTCAGGCGGGATTTATGGCGATCGGCGGCGTTATGATGCAATACGCCCTTCTGGATGCCCTTGTCGATGGCGCTCAGCGTGTCATTGAGCAGGGCGTGCGCGGCGGCCCGGTCGCCGGAGGCGATGGCCTGTTGCAATTTCTTAACCGAGGTGCGCAGGCGGCTGGCATTCGCGCGGTTGCGCTCGGTGCGGCGTCCGGTCTGGCGGGCGCGTTTTAAAGCGGAGACGTGGTTGGCCATAACAAAGAATGAACAGCGCTGAATTGAATTCGCAAAGGATCACGCCGGCGCGAAAACTCGCAACAGGCGCAAATGCCTATTATAGCGGCAGGCGGCAGAAGCTGTCAAAAGGCGGGCGGGCAGGGAACGCGGTATAATTCCGTAGATGATGCCGCCGGTAACGATGCACATCCCCCGCGAGCGGTTTCCGGTTTCAGCCTGCCGCAGGCATTTCCGCCGGATCATGCCCGACGCCCTTCCGGAATGAAACGCACCCTCGAATATAGCCGCGATATCGAATCGCTGTTTGGTCCGCTGGACGAAAATTTACGCCTGCTCGAGCGCCAGCTCGAGGTCAGCGTGCACCTGTTGCCGGATCAGATCGAAATTGAGGGCGAAGCCGCGGGGCTGGACCGCATGGAAGCCATCATCGCCGACTGGCGGCAACTGCGCCAGGAAGGACAGGCGCCAGAAAACGGCGATTTAAAGGACCTGCTGCGGGTGATTTCGGAAGATCCCGGCGCCAGCCTGCGCGGGCTGGCCCAGAGCGGACGGCAGCGGAATTTCGGGAAAAAGGCGGTCCAGCCGAAGACCCTGAACCAGCGCCGGTATCTGGAGGCCATATCACGCTCCGACCTGGTGTTCGGAGTGGGGCCGGCGGGCACGGGGAAAACTTATCTGGCGGTGGCGATGGCGGTATCGGCGCTGCTCAACAAGGAAGTCAACCGCATCGTGCTGGCCCGGCCGGCGGTGGAAGCCGGCGAACGGCTGGGTTTTTTACCCGGCACGCTGCAGGAGAAAGTGGATCCGTACCTGCGGCCGCTCTATGACGCGTTATATGACCTGCTGGAAGCGGAAAAAGTAGAGCGCCTGCTGGAGCGCAACACCATCGAGATCGCGCCCATCGCCTTTATGCGCGGCCGCACGCTGAATGAAGCCTTTATTATTCTCGACGAGGCGCAAAACACGACCCAGGAACAGATGAAGATGTTTCTGACCCGCATGGGCTTCCGCTCGAAGACGGTCGTGACCGGCGACATTACGCAAATTGACCTGCCGGCGGGCAAAGGCAGCGGACTGCTGCAGGCGCTGAGCATTCTAAGCGCGGTGCCCAGCATTGCCACGGTCTATCTGGACGAACGCGATGTGGTGCGGCACAGCCTGGTGCAGAAGATCATTCATGCGTATGAGGAACAGTCGAAGCTGAAAACTCCGCGGCAACTGCCGCTGCTGCCGGGCATGCTGGGCGAAGGCGATGAAACGGACGTACCAGCCGAAGGCGCCGCGCCCATGGCCTGATCCGCGGAGATGCCGTGATGCCGGGAAGAAATCAGGCCAATGCCAGCATTCTGCAAAGCGAACGGCGCTGGCCCGGGCTGGCCCTCACGCGGCTGGAAAAGTTTTTACAACGCTTGCCTGAAGCCGCCGATCTGCCGGGACGTTTTGCCGTGGCGCTGGTTTCCGATGCGGAAATCCGGGAGATGAACCGCAGATTCCGGAAGAAGGATCAGGCCACGGACGTGCTCTCATTTCCGGCAGTGGATGGGAGCCCGCCGCCGCCGGCCCCTGCCGCGCCGCGGCGCGGGGCGGCCAATTTCCGCGGCGATATTGCCATTTCCGTAGAAACCTCGGCGCGCCAGGCGCGCCGGCGGGGACATAGCCTAGAGGGGGAAATCCGGCTGCTGGCTTTGCATGGGTATTTGCATTTATGCGGCTATGATCACGAGCGGGATGGCGGCGCCATGCGGCTCATGGAAAGCCGATTGCGGCGCAAATTGCGCCTGCCCGAGGGGCTGGTGGAACGAACCGGCCGGCGCGGGGCGGAGCCATTACATCGTCGAGCCAGCGGGCGAAAGAGGTAGTAATGGGGCTCCGGGCAGGATGAACCGCCAAGGTGATAGGCTAGAGCCATGGCGCGCCGGATTACCATTCAATGTCCCGAATGCGGAGCGGCGATCGAGGTGGATGTCGAGCAGGGAACGGCTGCTCACGCCGGCCAGCGAGCGGCGGCCAAAGATATTGACCTGAGCCAGGCCAGCGATTGGCTGCGAGGCGAAGCCAATCGCCGGGACCAGAACTTTGAACGGGCGCGGCAAGCGGAGCGCGACAAGGCCGCCCGGCTGGGCCGAAAGTTTGAGGAGGGCCTGCGCCAGGCCAAGGAGCAGCCCCCGACGAGGCCGCTGCGCGATCTGGATCTGGATTGAGAAGATGTTTGACAAATTGCCGCCGTCATTGGTAACCTGAAGTTCCCAACGCAGTCGAGCCGCTGCTATTTCAGGCTTGCCGCAGGCCGCCAGTCGCCGGGAACCATTGCCCAATCCAACCGGTTTTGTAAGTAGAAGATTTTTTTAAGCAGCATCATGGTACTTGTTTGTCATTTCGCCGCCGGAGGCCGCTCCGGTTCAATTATCATTCCCACCTTCAACCTGAATCTCCCACCCAAACCACTAGAATGACCATCGCCGAACTGAAAGAAAAAAACATCACCGAACTCAACCGCATCGCCCGCACGCTGGAGCTGCCCGGGGCCAGCGGCATGCGCAAGCAGGATCTGATCTTCAAAATCCTGCAGGCGCAGAGCGAAAAAGAGGGCCATATCTTCGCCGAAGGGGTGCTGGAAATCCTGCCCGACGGCTATGGCTTTCTGCGCTCGCCCGACTATAACTATCTGCCCGGGCCGGACGACATCTATGTCTCACCCTCGCAGATCCGGCGCTTCGACCTGCGCACCGGGGACACCATTTCGGGCCAGGTGCGGCCGCCGCACGAGGGGGAAAAGTATTTTGCCCTGGTCAAGATAGAAGCCATCAATTTCGAGGCGCCGGAAGAGGCGCGCAATAAAATCCTGTTTGACAACCTGACGCCGCTCTATCCCAGCGAGCGGGTGCGCCTGGAGACCACGCGGGAAAACATCTCCGGACGCATCATGGATCTGCTGACGCCAATCGGCAAGGGGCAGCGCGGACTGATCGTGGCGCCGCCGCGCACCGGCAAGACCATGCTGCTGCAGTCCATCGCCAATTCGATTACCGCCAACCATCCCGAGGTGGTGCTGATCGTGCTGCTGATTGACGAGCGGCCGGAAGAAGTCACCGACATGCAGCGCACGGTGAAGGGCGAGGTCATCAGCTCCACTTTTGACGAACCCGCCACCCGGCACGTGCAGGTGGCCGAAATGGTGATCGAGAAAGCCAAGCGCCTGGTCGAGCACAAGCGCGACGTGGTGATTCTGTTGGATTCGATCACGCGGCTGGCGCGGGCCTATAACACCGTGGTGCCACCCTCGGGGAAAATTCTCTCCGGCGGCGTGGATTCCAACGCCCTGCAGCGGCCCAAGCGCTTTTTCGGCGCCGCCCGCAACATCGAAGAAGGCGGCTCGCTGACCATTATCGCCACCGCGCTGATCGAGACCGGCAGCCGCATGGACGACGTGATCTTTGAAGAGTTCAAAGGCACCGGCAACATGGAAATCATTCTCGACCGCAAACTGGTGGACAAGCGCGTGTTTCCGGCGATTGACATTCAGCGCTCGGGCACCCGCAAGGAAGAGCTGCTGATTCCCAAAGACGATCTCAACCGCATCTGGGTCTTGCGCAAGGTGCTGAACCCGCTCTCGGTGACGGAATCCATGGAGCTGCTGCGGGATAAGCTGCTGAAGGCCAAGACGAACGGCGATTTTCTGGGTGCGATGAACACGATCTAAGCGGAAGCGCCTGAAACGGCGCAGCGTACAGCCAGCGGAATCCTATGGCCGATGCCAGCCCTCCCGGCCCCGCCAAGAACGTCTCCCCTTCCGGAGCGAGACCGCCCGCTTCCGCCACGTCCGGGCGCCTCGACCGCACAGCCCAAAATCTGGCCAGCAACCAGGCACGCATCGCGCTCTGGCGCGAACGCGAAGCCGAGGCGCGGCTAGGCGGCGGAGCCGCCGCGGTGAAACGCCAGCACGAGCGCGGGCGGATGACGGCGCGCGAGCGCATTGCCGGGCTGGTGGATCCGGACAGCGAATTTTTCGAGCTGGCCGCGCTGGCGGCCTGGGGCATGTACGCGGAGTGGGGCGGCGCGCCGGCGGCGGGAGTCATCACCGGACTGGGGCGGGTGAGCGGCCATCTCTGTGTCCTGATTGCCAATGACGCCACAGTCAAGGCGGGCGCGTTTTTTCCCTCCACCGCGAAAAAAGTCATCCGCGCCCAGACCATTGCGCTCGACAATCATCTGCCGGTGATTTATCTGGTGGATTCAGCCGGCGTCTTTTTACCGCTGCAGGAAGACGTATTTCCCGACACCGACGACTTCGGCCGCGTGTTCCGCAATAACGCCGTGCTCTCGGCGCGCGGGATTCCGCAACTGGCTGCCATCATGGGCAGTTGCGTGGCGGGCGGGGCGTATCTGCCGGTGATGTGCGACGCGGTGGTGATGAGCGAAGGCAGCGGGCTTTACCTGGCCGGCCCGGCGCTGGTGCAATCGGCGATTGGGCAGAAAGTTTCGAGCGAAGAGCTGGGCGGCGCCGCCATGCATGCCCAGATCAGCGGCACGGTGGATTTTCGCGAACCCGACGACGCCGCCTGCCTGCGCCGGCTGCGCGAGCTGGCCGCAGTCTGGGGCCCGGCGCCGACGGCGCCGTTTGCCCGCGCGGAAATCACCGCGCCGCGGCGGCCGGCGGAGGATTTGCTGACGATATTTTCCACCGATCCGCGCGCCCAGTATGATGTGCGCGATCTGCTGGCCTGCCTGCTCGACGACGGTCCCTGGGATGAATACCGGGCCGAGCATGGCCGCACCCTGGTCTGCGGCTGGGGACGCTGGCAGGGCTGGGCCGTGGGGATTGTGGCCAACCAGCGCCAGGCGGCGCGCCGGCCCGACGGCAAGCTGGAATTTGGCGGGGTGATCTATCCCGACAGCGCCGATAAGGCGGCACGTTTTATCCTGGCCTGCAATCAGGCGCGCGCGCCGCTGATTTTTCTGCATGATGTGAGCGGATTCATGGTGGGGCGCGAGGCGGAATCCGAGGGCATTATCCGCGCCGGCGCCAAGATGGTGAATGCCGTGGCCAACGCCAGCGTGCCCAAGATCAGCCTGATTCTGGGCGGCAGTTTCGGGGCCGGGCATTATGCCATGTGCGGCCGGGCCTATGATCCGCGTTTTCTGCTGGCCTGGCCGATGGCGCGATATGCGGTGATGGGCGCCGAACAGGCCGCGCAGACGCTGCTGGAAGTGCGGCTGCGGGTGCTGGAAAAGGAAGGGAAAAAGCCCAATCCCGAAGAACAGGCCGCGCTGCGGAAGCAAATTCAAGCCAGCTATGAGGAACAGGCGGAGGCCGAATATGGGGCGGCCCGGCTCTGGCTAGACGCCATTATTGATCCGCTGCAAACCCGGAGCGCGATCGGGCTGGCGCTGGATGCGGCGGCGCACAATCCTGAAATCCCCGCTCTGCGCACGGGAGTATTGCAGACCTAGTGGCCGCGCGAGTCCGCCCCGCCGCTGTGTTATTTTTAGAATTCCATGTCCCCGACCACCGCAGCTCCGGCGCTGGAGGAAAGCGAAGCCGCGCTCGAAGCGCGACTGGATCAGGCGCGGCTGCCGCGCCATCTGGCCGTGATCATGGACGGCAACGGGCGCTGGGCGCGCCAGCGCCATTTACCCCGCGTGGCTGGACACAAGGCCGGGGTCGCGGCGGTGCGGCGCACGGCGGAAACCTGCGCGCGGCTGGGCATACCGGTGCTGACGCTGTACGCGTTTTCCGTGGAAAACTGGAAGCGGCCGCGCACCGAAGTGGATTTTTTGATGCGGCTGCTGCGGGAATTTCTCCGCCGCGAACTGCCCACGCTGCGCAAAAACCGCATTCGCCTGGGAGTCATCGGCCGGGTGCAGGAACTGCCGGCCAGCGTGCAACGCTCGCTCCATGAGGTGTGCGAGGCCACGGCCGGCTATGACCGCATGCTGCTCAACCTGGCGCTCAACTACGGCAGCCGCGCCGAGCTGGCCGACGCCATGCAGGCGCTGGCGGAAGAAAACGGGCGTCCAGGGAAGCCGGCGCGCATTACCGAGCAGGACATCGAGCGGCATCTCTATACCGCCGGGCTGCCGGACCCGGATCTGGTCATCCGCACCAGCGGGGAGATGCGGCTGAGCAACTTTCTGCTCTGGCAGGCGGCCTATGCCGAACTGTGGGTGACGCCGGTGCTGTGGCCCGATTTTCAAACGCGCGAACTGCTGCGCGCGCTTTGCGATTACCAAAGCCGGCATCGCCGGTTCGGAGGACTGGCGGCGCCAGATTCCGCAATATGAAACGGATTTTGACGGGAGGCATTTTCGGGATTGTCATGCTGCTGCTGGCGCTGCGCGCGCCGGCGCCGCTGTTTGCCGCGGCGCTGCTGATTCTGGGCGCGCTGGGGCAGAAGGAATTTTACGATCTTGCCGGGCACAGCGGACAAGCGCAGCCCTGGTGCAGGGTGGGCCAATTACTCGGGCTGGCGCTGATTATGGTGTTTGCCCTGCCCTGGTCGAATTTCGGCCCACTGGCCAGGATGGGCAATTTAAGCCTATTATTCGATCCATTTGTGGTTCTGGTGAGCTGTTTTCTGATTATTCTGCTCACCGGCCTGGGCGCGGGGGAACGGCTGGCGCAATGGCCGCTGGACGCAGGCTGCACGCTGCTGGGATTGATTTATCCGGCATTATTATTGGCACTTTTAGGCCGGGTGCGGCTGTGGCCGCTGGGCATGTGGTGGGTTTTCTTTTTATTGCTGGTGGTGTGGGCGGGCGATATCGCGGCCTTCTATGGCGGCCGCCTCTGGGGGCGGCATAAGCTCGCGCCTCGGCTAAGTCCGGGCAAAAGCTGGGAGGGTAGCGCATTCTCGCTGCTCGCCGCAGCCGTAGTGGGCGCCGCGGTGGCGCATTTTTCGCCCGCGATCACGCAGACGCTGCTGCGGCTGCACCTGATGGTTTTCGCCTTTGTGACGCCCGAGCCGCTGGGGCCGGCGGTGGGGCTGGCGATCGCCATTAATCTGGCCGCGCAGGCCGGCGATCTGATCGAATCGGCGTTCAAACGGGCGGCGGGAGTCAAAGATTCGGGCGCGCTGTTGCCCGGCCATGGGGGCATTCTCGACCGGATTGACGCCATGCTCTTTGCCATTCCGGCGTTGTGGTATTTTTTGATGCTGCGGATGTAGTCAGGAATCCATCTTGCCCAGTACCCATTCTCAATTGCCCGCCGAATTTCCGGTGCAACTCGATTTTCCCCGCCGGATCGCGATTCTTGGCTCGACCGGCTCGATCGGGCAAAGCACGCTGCGGGTCATCGAGGCGCTGCCCGGCCGGTTTGAAGTGGTGGCGCTGGCGGCGGGGCGCAATCTGGATCTGCTGGAGGCGCAGGCGCGCCAGTTTCTTCCCCGGCTGGTCTCCGTGGCCGACGCGGAGCTGGCCACGGAGTTAAAACAGCGCCTGAACAATTTGCCCCGGCGGCCGGAAGTGCTGCATGGCCCGGGCGGGCTGCGGGCGGCGGCGGCGGAGTCGCCAGCCAACCTGATTGTGGCGGCGGTGGTGGGGGTTGCCTGTCTCGAAGCGGCGCTGGCCGCGATTCAGGCCGGCAAACTGCTGGCCGTGGCCAATAAAGAGTTGCTGGTCGCGGGCGGGCCGCTGCTGGCGGCGGCGGCAGCCAAACGAAAGATGCCGCTGCTGCCGATTGACAGCGAACACAGCGCCATTCATCAGTGCCTGCGGGCGGGCCGGCGCAGCGAGATGCGGCGGCTGATTCTGACCGCATCCGGCGGACCTTTCCGGGATTGGCCACTGGAAAAGCTGGTGCAGGTCAAGCCCGAACAAGCGCTGCGCCATCCCACCTGGCAAATGGGCCAACGCGTGACTCTGGATTCGGCTACGCTAATGAATAAGGGCTTTGAAGTTCTGGAAGCCTGCCATCTGTTCGGTCTGGAAGAGGACCGGGTCGAGGTGCTGATCCATCCGCAATCGCTGGCGCATTCGATGGTGGAATTTCACGATGGTTCCGTTCTGGCGCAGCTGAGCCCGGCCGACATGGCCATGCCCATTCAATACGCGCTTACCTACCCGGAACGGATGCCCCATGCTCCGGCGCAACTGGATCTGGCGGCCCAGGGCAAGCTGGAGTTTTTTGCCGCCGATGAAGGCCGCTATCCCTGCCTGCGCCTGGCGCGCCAGGCCGGCCGGGCCGGCGGCACGGCCGGCGCCATTCTGAACGCCGCTGATGAGATCGCGGTGGGCGAGTTCATGAAAGGACGGCTGGGCTTTACCGCGATTGCGGACTGCATTGAGGCCGTGCTGAGCCAGGTTCCGGCCCAGCCGCTGCGGCAGCTCGAAGACGTGCTGGGCGCCGACGCCGAAGCGAGGCAAGCCGCCCGGGATTGGATCGTTCAGAATAAGGGCAAGGGGAAAAACGCCGCGGAGCGGAAGGAAAATCATTAAGAGAACAGTTGCATGATGACAATTCTCACCGATATCGTGGCCGTTGCCCTGGTCCTCGGCGTGATCGTGCTGGTGCACGAGTCCGGGCATTTTTTCGCGGCCAAGCTGTTTGGCGTGCGGGTGGAAACCTTTTCACTGGGTTTTGGGCGGCGGTTGGCGGGCTGGAAACGGGGCGAGACCGATTACCGCATCAGCCTGCTGCCGCTGGGCGGCTACGTCAAGATGTCGGGCGAAAATCCCATGGACGGCCCCACCGGCGATCCGCGCGAGTTCATGTCGAAGCCGCGGTGGCAGCGCTTTATCATCGTATTGGCGGGGCCGGTCATGAATGGCGTGCTGGCGGTGGGACTGCTGATTCCCATGTACATGCATGCCTTTCCGCGGCATACCTTTCTCGACCACGCGGCGGTTGTGGCCGCGGTGCGAGCGCATACGCCGGCGGCCCAGGCGGGTCTGGAACCTGGCGATCGCATTCTGGCGGCGGGACGCGAATCAGATCCCACCTGGGACCGGTTTTTAAATGAGGCCGCCATTTCGGTCAATCGCCCGCTGCCGCTTACGGTTCTGCGACAGGGCAAAATTCTTCATCTGCAGATGATTCCACGCGCGGTGGGAGCGGCGAATGAACTGCGGCTGGGATTGACGCCGCGGCAGCCCATCCTGATCGCGCAGGTCACGCCGGGATCGCCTGCCGCCGCCGCCGGGCTGCGCCCCGGCGATTCGATTGTTGCCCTCAATGGCCATAGCCTCTATATGCGCCAGAGCATGATCCAGCAAGTGCAAGGCTCGCACGGGCGTCCGGTGAGCCTGACGATTGTGCGTGACGGCGCGCGGAAGCAAATGGAGATTACGCCGCGGCGCATGAGCCTGGACGGCCAGCCGCCCCACTGGATGATCGGCGTGGCGCTGAGCGATGGAGTCACTTTTGAACGCCTGCCATTCCTCCAGGCGCTGAGCGCATCGCTGGCAGACAACCGCCGCAATGCCACGCTGATTCTGGTCTTATTGAAAAAGCTGGTTTCAGGCCAGGCTTCGCCGACCGTGCTGTCGAGTCCGATCGGCATCGCCGCGGTCGCCGGCCAGGCGGCGCGGCAGCCCACCTGGTATCCCTTACTCGAGCTGACTGCCATGATCAGCCTCAATCTCGGTTTGCTGAACCTGCTGCCCATTCCGGTGCTGGACGGAGGCCTGATTTTATTTTTAATCATTGAGAGCGTGATGCGCCATGACCTGAGCCTGAAGCTCAAGGAACGGGTTTATCAGGCCGGCTTCGCGTTTTTAATTTTGCTGATGACCTTCGTGGTCTATAACGATATTGCCCGGACCGTAGCCAGTCATCATTTCCATTAGACAGGATCACGCCAACAGGCGGCAAAGCCCGCCGGTAAACGATAAACTAAATGAAGCGGCCGGTCCATAAAACTCAGGACCGGCGGCCACGGAACCATGCCCATCGAACGCAGAAAATCGGTCAGGGTGCAAATTGGCGCAATAGGGGTGGGCGGAAACGCGCCCATTGCCGTGCAGTCCATGACCAATACCGATACCGCCGATGCCCGCGCCACGGCGGCTCAGGTGATTGAGCTGCATCAGGCCGGCTCGGAACTTGTGCGCATCACCGTCAATACCGATGCCGCCGCCCGCGCCCTGCCGGAAATCGCGGCAGAACTGGAGCGGCGCAAGGCGCGCGTGCCGCTGATCGGAGATTTTCATTACAACGGCCATATTCTGCTCACCCGTTACCGGGAATGCGCGCAGATCCTGGCCAAATACCGCATCAATCCCGGCAATGTGGGCATAGGCAACCAGGATGACGCCAATTTCCGGGCCATGATCGAAGTGGCCTGCCGGCTGGGCAAGCCGGTGCGCATCGGCGTGAACTGGGGCTCGCTCGATCAGGCGCTGCTGGCGGCGATGATGGACGACAACGCACGCCTGCCCGAGCCGCGCCCGGCCGGTGAAGTGCTGCGCGAGGCGCTGGTGCAATCGGCCCTGCGCTCGGCCGCCGCGGCCGAACGGTATGGGCTGCCGCATGACCAAATCGTGCTCAGCGCCAAAGTGTCGGGCGTACCCGATTTGCTGACGGTGTACCGGCAACTGGCGGCGGCGTGCGATTATCCCCTGCATTTGGGATTGACCGAAGCCGGGCTGGGATTGAAGGGCGTGGCGGCGACGGCGGCGGCGCTCAGCATTTTGCTGGCCGAGGGGATCGGAGACACCATCCGCGCATCGCTGACGCCGCGTCCGGGCGGCGATCGCTGCGAAGAAGTGCGGCTCTGCCAGCAGGTACTGCAGTCGCTTGAACTGCGCAGCTTTGCTCCCCAGGTCACCGCCTGTCCGGGCTGCGGCCGCACCACCAGCACTTTTTTTCAGTCCATGGCCGAGCAGATTCAAACCTATCTGCGCGAGCAGATGCCGGTGTGGAAAAGCCGGTATGCGGGAGTGGAAAATTTGCGCGTCGCGGTGATGGGCTGCGTCGTCAACGGTCCCGGCGAATCGCGCCATGCCGATATCGGCATCTCGCTGCCGGGGTCGTTTGAAGAGCCCAAGGCGCCGGTTTATGTGGATGGCAAGCTGCTGCGCACCCTGCGCGGCGAAGGCCTGGTGGATGAGTTCATCACCATTCTGGAAGATTACGTGCGCGTGCGTTACGCGCCCCGGGATCAGGCAGCATCCGTCGAGGCGGCCGCGCATGGAATCCACTAAACGCCTGGCGGCATTGCGCGAACGCATGCGGAGGGAAAAGCTCGGCGCTTTCGCGTCGCTGCATTTGCCCAACCTGCGCTACCTGACCGGCTTTACCGGTTCGGCGGGCCTGCTGCTGGTGCAGGCGGAAGAAGCCCATTTTTATACCGACGGCCGCTACCGCGAACAGGCACGTCTCGAAGTGCGGGGGGCGCAGGTTCATATTACCGGCAACGCCGGACTCTATGCCGCAGCGGCGCACCGGCTGGGGCGTGTGCGGCGCATCGGAGTGGAGGCGCCCAACCTGACCCTGGCCGCGGCATCGGCGCTGGGTGGCAAAGAATGGAAGAACCGGCTATTGCCCACCACGGGCTGGATAGAACAGCAGCGAGCCCGCAAAACTCCGGATGAAATTGCCCGCCTGCGCCGGGCGGCGCAGCTCGCCTCGGGCATCTGGCCCCGGCTGCTGAAAGAAATCCAGCCGGGCAAGAGCGAACGCGCCGTGGCGGCCCGCATTGAATTTGAGCTGCGGCGGGCGGGCGGCGACGGCTGTTCGTTTGAACCCATTGTGGCCGCGGGCGCGCGCGGCGCGCTGCCCCACGCCCGCGCTTCCGCACAAGCGCTGCGGCGCGGCGATCTGGTGGTGCTCGACTACGGGGTCTGGCGCGAAGGCTATGCCAGCGATATGACCCGCACGGTGGCTGTGGGCAGAGCCTCGGCCCGGGCACGCGAGGTTTACCGCGCGGTGCTGGAGGCGCAACTGGCGGCCATCGCCGCCGTGCGTCCCGGCGTGCCGGCGCCCGCCGTGGACGCGGCGGCGCGGCGGGTCTTGCGCAAACATAAACTCCTGCGGTATTTTGTTCATTCCACCGGTCATGGAGTGGGACTGGAGATACACGAAAATCCCCGTCTCGGCCAGTGGACGCGCCGGGATCAGCCACCCCCGGTGCTGGAAACGGGAAATGTGATTACCATAGAGCCTGGCGTTTACCTGCCCGGCTGGGGCGGGGTGCGCATTGAAGACATGGTGCATGTGACCGATGGCGGGGCCGAGATTCTGACCCCCACGCCCAAAGAATTGCTGGAGCTTTGAACTTGCCCAAAAACGACCCCCAATCTTCCTCCCCGATGGATTTTGATTCGATCCGCCGGCTCATTGACACCCTGATCGAAAAACAGGTCGAGGAGTTTGAACTGGAACAGGGCGATCTGCGCATACGCATCCGGCGCGGGGCCGGTCCGGCGATTTATGCGGCGGGGAGCGGGCCAGCCGCTTCCGCACCCACCGCCGCCGCGCCCGCTCCGGCCGCGACAGCGGCTCCCGCCGCGGCGGCCGCACCGGAAGAAGGCTGGGTCTATGTGCGCTCGCCCATCGTGGGCACCTTTTATGCCGCGCCCGCGCCCGACGCGCCGGAATTTGTGCAGGAGGGCGACCGGGTGCAGCCCGGCCAGGTGCTGTGCATCGTGGAAGCCATGAAACTGATGAATGAAATCGAAGCAGAGGTCGCGGGCATCATTGTCCGGCGACTGGTCAAGGCCGGGCAGCCGGTTGAGTATGGGCAGCCATTGTTTGCCATCCGGCCCTGAGCCGGCAACTGATCCGCACGATGTTTAAAAAAATTCTTATTGCCAACCGCGGCGAAATCGCGCTGCGCGTCATCTGCGCCTGCAAAGAGCTGGGCATCGCCACGGTCGCGGTCTATTCCGAGGCTGACCGCTACAGTCTGCACGTGCGCTTCGCCGATGAGGCCGTCTGCATCGGGCCGCACCGTTCGGCAGACAGTTACCTGAATATCCCCGCCGTCATCAGCGCCGCGGAAATCACCAACGTGGACGCCATCCATCCCGGCTACGGCTTTTTATCGGAAAATGCCGGCTTTGCGGAGGTCTGCGAAACCTGCCGGGTGAAGTTCATCGGCCCCCGGCCCGAGGTGATCCGATTGATGGGCGAGAAGCAGGGGGCGCGGGCGGCGGCCAAGCGGCTGGGACTGCCGATTTTGCCCGGATCGGAGGGCGCGGTTGAGGACGAAACCCAGGCCCAGACGGTGGCCGCGGAAATCGGTTATCCGGTGATACTCAAGGCTGCCAACGGCGGAGGCGGACGCGGCATGCGCATCGTCCGCACCGAAACGGAACTGGCCGCGGCTTTTGCCGCCGCGCGCACCGAAGCCGCCGCCGCCTTCGGCAACGGCGACCTCTATCTGGAAAAATTTATCGAGCGGCCGCGCCATATTGAATTTCAGGTGCTGGGCGACGAGCATGGCCGGGTCATGCACCTGGGAGAACGAGAATGCACCATTCAGCGCCGGCATCAGAAATTAATCGAAGAAACGCCCTCACTCGCCCTCTCCGCCGCGACCCGGAATGAAGTGGGCGCGGCCATTATCCGGGCCTTGCGCGAAGTGGGTTATGCCAATGCCGGCACCATGGAATTTCTCATGGACGATGCCGGCCATTTATCGTTCATAGAAATGAACACCCGCCTGCAGGTCGAGCATGGGGTCACGGAATGGGTCAGCGGGGTGGATTTGGTGAAGGCGCAGATTCGCATCGCGGCGGGCGAAAAGCTGGACGCGGCGATTGGCCCTCTGGCCCAAGTTCGCGACCACGCCACGCTGAATCAAGGCCACGCCATCGAATGCCGCATCAATGCCGAAAATCCCGACACCTTTGCCCCATCAGCCGGCCGGGTGACGGCTTTTCATCCGCCCGGCGGCATTGGTGTGCGGGTGGACACGGCCATGTACAGCGAAGCGATGATGCCGCCCTATTACGATTCCCTGACGGCCAAGCTGATGACTTACGGCGTGGACCGCCCCGAGGCCCTGGCGCGCATGCGGCGCGCGCTGGGCATGTTCGTGGTCACCGGCATTGAAACTTCCATCCCATTGCACCAGCGCATCCTGGCTGATGCAGATTTTCAAGCCGGCCGCTTCGATACCCGCTTCATGGAGCGCTTTCAGCCCAAGAAGCAGCGACGCGGCGCGTAGTCATGAATGCATAATGCCCGGCCTCAAGCCGCGGGTTTGGCCTGGTTGATGCCGTAGGCGTAACTGGAGCAACTAATCAGGTAAAACAGAGCGGCAACTTCAAAAAAGTTGCGGGGAAAAAGCCCGGTGGAGGCAGCGATGTGATCCAGCCGGCCGTTCATGGTCAGCAGCCGGAATATAACGCCCAATACGGCAAAACCCCAGCCCAATTTGTAACTGATGCTGATCAATGTTTTCATCGTATTTCCCTTTTTGAAGCAGCGAATTCCGGAAGCCAGCGGCTTTTACCCGGATTTACCCAAAGCTATGGGTAAATGGCCTGATTATGCCCGGAATATTCCAGCATGACAAGCATTAATTTGTGAGTGAGATCACAAAAAGGCTGGCAGGGATGGGGACATCGGCGAGACGGTATAGAGATCAATCAACAGGAAGGATTTTATGGCGGGGACGACGGGGCTCGAACCCGCGACCTCCGACGTGACAGGCCGGCGTTCTAACCAGCTGAACTACGTCCCCGCAACCTTAATATTTTAACAGATTCATCCCCGGCTGCGGCCTGTGCTTGACTTGAATGCCGCAGTCTCTTAGCGCCGCTTCCAGTTTAAACGATAAATTTCATTCAGCCCCCGCGCGCGGGTGACCAGGGGGCGATTATGCCAGTCCAATCCGCTCCAGCCATCCACCAGCCAGCCATAACGATTCAAGCTGACGATTTCATGTAGTTTTCCCGTCGCCGGGCTATAGCGAAAAAAGCCCAGATTATTGCCGCGGGTGTCGAAATAAAGTTCATTCCCCCGACGCGACCAGACGGGGTTGTCCACCTGCCGGATCGGCGTCATCCGCCAGCGCCGTCGGCGGATTGAATAGATGACCAGCCGCTGCGAACGCTGGCGCAGGGCGGCAATCCAGCGCCCATTGGGCGACCAGCGCGCCGTCCATAATCCCTGAGAACCGGGCAGTGTCGTATGCGTGCGCTGCGCGAGAGTGTAAATATGGATGCCGCTGGGACGGGGGAAATCTCCATTGGGGTTGGGCAGATCCCCATAAACCAAGCGTTTTCCATGCGGCGACCAACTGGCAATTCCCACATTGATGCCGGTTCGCGGCAATTCCCGTAAATTGCGATCGGCCAGGGTGTAAATAAATAAATGCCAGGGTTGCGTTGCACCCATGCGCCCGCGAATGACCAGGCGATCACCCCGCGGCGACCAAGCTAATCCTTCGCTGTCAAAGGGAGTAAAGGTGATTTCCCGGGCTCCGGTATTGCCGTGCCGGGCAATCCATACACTCCGTCCCTCCTGGCCCGTCAAGGCGTAGGCAATCCTTTGATCGTGGGGAGAAGATGCCACCCAGAGTGCGCGCATGCCCCCCAGATAAGGCTCAAATTTCCCCAGCCTAGCCCGGTAACGCATCAACTGCGGCATGGTGGACTTGCCTATAACCAATAATTTAGATTTTCCCGGCACCGGAGTGGGCGATTGAAACCCGATTGGACCGGAGGCAAAGTCACGCCACTGATGGGCGCCCCGCGGCATGACCGCGATTCTGTAGGGAAATGACTGCATTTTGTCATAGTATTGAAAAAAATAATCGCTTCCGTGGCCGGTCCAGCTGCCACAACAGGCATTGATACTGCGGGGCGTCAGCGGCCGCGGGGCAGCATTTTTGAGCCGCAGGGAAAGTTCCCATATACGGCTATTTCCCGCGGACATATTCCCCGTGGTATAGCGCAATTGCCGCCCATCCGGACGCCAGCGTATCCACCAGGGAGTTTGCCCTGCCTGACACAGCAAGCGAGAGGATAAACCCCGAACGCTGGTCATGCGCAGCTGATGCCGCCAGCTATAGACAATGCGTTTGCCACCGGGCGACCAGGCCGCCGCACGTGCGTATATTCCGGGAATAATGTGGGGATCATCGCTGGGCAGATTGAGCATCCATAATTGCCCATGCGAGCCGCGATCCGTGGCCAGAATATGCAAGCCGTCGCGGGAGATATCCTGAAAATACAAGTCCGGCAGCAACGCCACCATGGGTTCCGGCGTGCCACCTTCGATGCCGGTAAACATCAAGGTGTGACCGGCCCGCCGCTGCTCGGAAAAATAGATCCGGGTGCCATCGGTGAGCAGGGGAACGGAGCGTATATTTCTGGTTTTGACCCGACCATCCGCGGTGATTTGATCGTAATTTTCCAATTGCGGCCAGTGCGGGCGATGGCTGTAATGCCACAGTGCGGCTCCGCCCAAGAGCAGCAATAAAATCGCCGCTCCGGCCCATAATGCCCACCACCCTCTTCTTTTTTGCTGCCCGGTCCGCTCAGGGGCCATCCACGCCGGTGTTTCCTCCTGGCGGGAGGCCGTGGGCCGGGGAAGGTTCGTATCGGCAAGGGGATAGAGGGTTTCAACCGGAGCGATAAACCGGTATCCCAGGCGCGGCAGGGTTTCTATATACCGCGGGTTTTCCGCCGAGTCGCGCAAGACTTGCCGGATGCGGTTCACCGCCGAATTTACGCTGTTATCAAAATCGACAAACGTATCCGGCGGCCATAACCGCGTGCGGATTTCCTCACGCGTGACCAAATTGCCCGCTTGCCCCAAAAGCAGAGCAAGTAATTGGCCCGGCTGCTGCGCCAGCCGCACCCGGACTCCATTGCGACGCAATTCCTTCGTTTCCAAACTCAGTTCAAAAACGCCAAAGCGGTATCCAATCTGATCTTTATCTGGCGTCGTGGACGCTTCTGGCATAGCAATACCGTTCTTTATGCTGGATTGATTTGACAGTATAGGGCAAGGCTCCGAGTTAAGCAAATCATGTAAATAAATGAAAAATAAGCACTTGTCAGGTGAGATGTTTTAAATCATGCATTATTGTCAAAATAATCCTCTGCCCATTGCATGTTCCCTGTCCGGCTTGCATGCTCATCTCCGTCGGGAGTATCGGGAGGGATTTTCATGCATCTTCGTCTCAAGTCCAAAGCCTGGTTTGGATCGGTAGAGCCTGAGTATGGAAGGAGCATTGCGAAACCGGTTAGGGCAAAAATACAAATGGCAGTCCCGCTATTGTTTGCCTGTCTTGCAGGGGTGAGCATACTTGCAATGGCCGGTTGTGGGGGCGTCGGCACCAATTCGACCCCCAATCCTCCAGCCGACAACCCAGTTCCCAGCATCAGTTCGCTCTCTCCGGCTTCTGTCACGATGGGCGCGGCGGCACAAACCCTTACCATAAATGGCACAGGATTCATCCCCACATCGAGCATAACTTTTAACGGCAATGCATATACCGTCAGTTATGTGAGCGCCACTCAATTGACCATTCCATTAGGGGCCAGCGATCAGGCAACCGCAGGGACGTATGCCGTCGTGGTCAGCAATCCCTCCCCAGGGGGCGGAGTCTCCAATAGTGTCAATTTCATCGTCAACAACCCGGTTCCGGCCATTACCGCCATCAGCCCTAATGCCACTTTTCCCTGTAATCCACTGGCCCTGGTCACCATTACCGGTACGCAATTCATGCCCGGCGCCAGCGTGACTTTTAATGGCAGCCCCATTGCTGCGACCGTAGTGAATGCAACCACGATCACCCTGGCCCTGGACAGCTCCCTGATTGCCACACCCGGCACCCCAGCCATCGTGGTCACCAATCCATCCCCTGGCGGCGGGCCTTCCAACCCGGCTGTGTTTACCATCAGCACGCCCAGTGGCCCCGGTTTAAGCGGGAAAACCGAACTCACCGCCAATATTTATGTTTATGCCCTCAATGCGGATGGCAGCAATGGCCAACTCCTTTGCACCGGGGCCAGTGACGGCAATGGCAATTTCAATATGACGCTCGATGCCCCCATTAACGGCGGGATTCGCCTCGATTCGAGCGGCGGACAAGTCGTTTACCAGAATAATCCGCCGCTTAATTATCCGCAAACCAGTGATGATACAGCCATTTTCGATACTGTCTCCAGCAGTATCAGCAGCATTGATCTCGACCCCATCAGCACCCTGGCAGATGCCATGACAGTGGGGGAAATGCAGATGCATCAGACCAGCGAGACGGGAACACATTCAATGGTGAATGCCCAACTCAGCTATTTTTTTCTATTCCATCCCGGCAATAGCGGCTATCCTCCGCTGGAACTGCAACCTGCCGATCCCAGCAATCAGAACCAGCGTATCGCCGCGGTGCAAGGCTGGCTGACGGAAGGTTTGTCGCTCAACCCAAATTCACCGGATGATATTTATTCCGCACTGGATCAGGACATTCGCGATGGAATATTTGACGGTTGGGACGGCGCCAGCAGAATCAGTCTGGACAGCGGCAATGAGCCGGTCACGGCCGGAACCACGGACTATCTGAGCGGAGCAGCGCAGTGGGTGCAAGGCCCAGGCGCTCAAGTGCTGCCTTCCGGCACAGGCTCCGCTACCCTGGCCGCGTTAACCAAAGGAGTGACGGCTAACGTTACCTTATTCACTCCTTTTGCCGATGGATTAGTTCCCAGCAGCACCGGAGCCATGACCACACTGGCACTCCAGGGTCATCAGTATCTGCTCATCAACGATCTCAATAATCAGAACGCAACTCCAAATACCGACAGTATTATCGTCATTGATGTTACCGATCCCACACATCCGGGCATACCCATTGAATGGCAAACGCCAGAATTAAATAATTGGACAGTCGCCGGCGCAATCAGCGGCGGTATTGCCGTTCTGGCGGGAAATAGCGGCCATCCGCAAGTATTTGTTTATGACGAAAGCGGGCGCGCCGCCTTGCTCAATGCTTCAATTCTCGTCAATGGCGTTCCAGGAACGGATCAGCCGGTTGACTATTCCGGCGCCCTGGCCATCTCCGGCTCAATTCCAGTTTTCAGCGATGCCAGAGTACTTTCAGGTGCCGCCTGGGACGGCTGCTGGCTGGGCTGCCAGATCGAGCTGGCCAGCGCCGATGGCTATGTAGATTTCACCCTTGCCAGCAATTCTCTCGATGAGACGCATGCCTTCCCGGTGCTGGATCCAACCGAAACCGCAGCCGAAAGCATGGGACCCGATATCGCCCATTACAGCGGCTACCCTTTATTGCTGGCCGGCAATGCAGGCGGCATGCAACTGGTGGACTTTACGAATCATTCTTCTTTTTTTCTCAATGACAGTCAGTTCCATACTTATTTTCCTCATTTTCCTTATGCCGGCTTCCAAGGAAATGATGATGTAGATGCCAATACCGCCGACCTGAGCTATGAAATCGGCGTGCTTACGCCCGAACAGGGGCAGGGTACGACCAATCCCTATATTGGACTCTATGATATAGGCAATATTAGCGAAACACCCGCATCCGGCGGCAATCTTCCGACCTTCAGTTTTTCACCAGGAAACACTCTGGAAATACCTATTTCCAGCAATAATAATCTGGATTTTACCGGTGCCGCTGTGGATTCCGACTCGCATACGCTTGCATTGAGCGGCTCGTTTTCCCATAGCGATATCGCCCTGGGGCAAATCCAGAACCTGAATAATTTAGCAAATGGCCAAAACTGGATCGGGCTCACCGATTGGGTTTTTCTCAATGCCGCCGCATCCAGCGGTTTAAGCCAATTCATGAACCAGGGCGATCCGCCAGGGGTGATTGCCTTCACCAGCCTGGGCGCGATAAACGCTAAAACCAAAGGCATCAGTTATGGATACATGCTGGATGCCTCCGGCCGCGGCGTGCTGCAGGTAGATATCAACGGACTGCTGGCCATGCCGCGTCAAGGCGCGGCCGGTTCGGGCGATCCCGCTCACCAGGTTACAGGCGATCCGGCCACCACCAACGACGCACTAACCGGCGCGCCCATTTTGACTGAAATCACCTGGCCCTGAACATCCTTTTTTGAGTCATACGAGCCATCGCAAGGAAAAAACGATGAAAAAGCAAACCCTCGTTACCGTATATGCCATGATCTGCTGGTTGGGAATTACCGGACTGGGGCAGAAAAGCGCCCCACACCGGCTGAACCCGCATGTGATGCCCAAAGTCGAGCGACTGCGCCAGCAAGCCGCCCTATGGAGCATTCATGAACGCACGATCGATCACATGCCACCAGCCTGGCACCGTTTGCGGGCGGTGCGGGAAGCCCGGCATTTGCCCTACGTGATTCGCCCCGCGCAGCGAAGGCTGTACAGTTCCGGACCGGCGGAGGCCACGGCCTGGACTTTTCAGGGCCCCCAGCCGATCAGCACATTTCAAGCCGGCGAATCGTTTGGCGATGACGGCAATGTCTCCGGCATTGTTTCCGCCATCGCCGTGGATCTTACGAACGACCCAACCGGCAACACCGTCTATGTCGGGACAACGTATGGCGGTGTCTGGAAAACGATTAATGCGCTGAGTGCCAACCCCAGTTTCACGCCGATCAGCGACGCCACACAAACGCTGGATGTGGGCGCCATCGCCCTGGGCCCGGATAACGCCCAGGGCCAGCCCATGCTTTATGTGGGCACCGGCAAATGGATCCAGGATACCTATCAGGGCATGGGAGTACTGGAATCCAGCGACGGCGGGTCCACCTGGACCCTTATTTCTTCGGCTGATAACGGGGCGGAGCAGTTCGCGGGTCTTTCCGTCACCCGTATTCTGGTGGATCCCAGCAACACGCAGATCGTCCTCATGGCCACGGCGTATTCAATCGACTCGCTGCCGGGGCAAGCGCAAGGGCCAAATGCCGGATTGAATAATATTGCCGGCGTCTATCGCTCCACCGATGGCGGCAAAACCTGGAGCAAGGTTTTATATAACCCCGACTGCACCGATATGGCTTATGACGCCAGCACGCATACATATTATGCAGCCCTGACCGGAAACGGCATCTACGCCTCCGCCGACCAGGGGCAAACCTGGACGCTGCTGGCTGATCCGCTTGCAAACGGGACGACAATTTCAAACAGCAATTTTTTTGCCGTCTCCCTGGCGGCACAGAACGGCAAAATCTACGCTCTCATCGCCAACCCTCAGGATTCGATTGGAAATTTGTCCGCACCCACCCCCTGTTCCAATCCCGGGGCGGCCAATTTAAGCGGCTGCGATACCGGTCTGGTGGTATCCGCAAATGGCGGACAAAGCTGGACGCCGCTTCCGGTCCCCACACAGGACAGCGACGGCTATACCGATGCCAACGCACTTTTCTGCGAGCCCGGCACGAATGGCGCCGATTGCCAGGGCGATTATGACCAGGCAATCGCGTTGACTCCCGATGGCAATACCCTGTTGATTGCCGGCATAGACGACTGGGCGCTCAACCTCGGCACACAAACTTATTCGCAAATCACCAATGGCTATGCAAAGTTAAGCGGCGAGGTCCACACCGATCAGCACGCTATCGCAGTCGTGAGCAACTCCACCTGGTATGTGGGCAATGATGGCGGCGTATGGGTCACCAGCGACGCCGGCGGCGTCAGTAACAGCACTCCCGGCCAGAGCAGCGACTGGGCCGATCTGAACGCCACCCTGGGCGTGACCACGTTTTACAGCGTGGCCCAAGTGGAGAATATCGCGAATAATCCCATCCCAGCGGGCGGCGCACAAGACAACGGCACGGATTACGCCGGGGCAAATACCAGCTGGCAGCAGGAAGAAGGCGGCGACGGGGGCTTTACCGTATCCGATCCGAATAACCGGCAGGAATTTCTGTTTGAAGAAGATGGCGGCGGAGCCGTCGGCCTCAATGCGACTGCTACCTCGACCCAAATGGATTACTATTCGCCCATCGTAGATAAAAAAACGATCACCGACTGGGCGACTGCATCCGGTGCGGGATCGCTGGTTTTTCCATATCAATTTGTGCCCAGCAACAGCACGCAACTGGTGCTGGCGAGCGGCTGCCGGGTCTGGACCGGGCCGGATGCGCAAAATCCGACGCAGACGCCCGCCCCCGGCTGGATGGTGATCAGCAATGATCTGACCACCAGCAATACGGAAGCCGACTGCAACAATTCCCAAGGCATTCTGCTGGCCCTGGCCGTGGCGCCTTCTTCGCCGGCTACCATCTATGCCGGCGCATTGAACGGAAAATTATGGGTCACTTCCAATGCTACCTGTGTCAGCGCCTCACCCGCCTGTTCGCTGCCCACCTGGACAGAAATTAATGCCGGGCTGCCCGCCGGAACGCCCATCAGTACCATCGCCGTCAACCCCACGCAGCCGCAAACCGTGCTGGTGAGTTTATGGGGCTATGGCACCGGCCATGTATTTCTTTCCACTAATGGCGGCACTTCCTGGACCGATATCAGCGGGAGCGTGGGCAATGGAGGTTTGCCCGATGCGCCGGTTAACGGTGTTGTACTCGACCCCAACAATTCCAATGTGATCTACGCCACCACGGATGTGGGCGTATTTGTCGCCACCGATGGCGGGGCCGGCGGCGCCGGGGAGCAATGGCAGCAACTCGGCCCGAAACTGCCCGATTGTCCCGTCATGCAGCTGCAATTTTCTCTGGATGGCAAAACCCTGATCGCCGCCAGCTTCGGCCGCGGCGCCTGGACGATCCCCGCGCTCGGCGCCAGCAGCAGCGGTTCGAACACGCCGGATTTCAGCCTCAGCTTGTCTTTGGCGACGCAGACCATCCCCGCAGGGACTGGAGCCAGCCTGACGGTTACCACCAGCGCAATCAACGGCGACACCCATAACATCACGCTCAGTTGCACTGCCCCGGCATCAGGATGCACATTCAATCCCGCCAGCGTGGCGCCCGGCGCCTCGAGCACATTAACGATCAGCTCCGGATCTCTGATCGCCGGCAGCAACACGGTCAGTGTCAGCGGCACCGACGGCACCAACACGCATAGCGCGAGTGCAACCGTCACCGTCAGCGCCGCGGCCGTAAACGATGGCTTTACCGGCAATCTGGTGGCTGTAGCCGGAGGCGGCGTGACCCAGCCCTCGACCGGCCCTGTTGCCGCCAACCAGATCAAATTGACCATCCCGACCCAAATTGCAACTGATAGTTCCGGTAACGTTTATATGCTCGACAATAACGGGACCTTGGTTGAAGAATACAACGTCTCAAACGGGACCATCAGCGTCATTGCCGGCTGCGGCCAGAGCTGCAGCGGCTCGCCCACGGCCAGCCCTCAACCGGCCACTTCCATCAGCCTATGGAATTCAGTCAGCGGCAACGGGGCGACAGGCATCCTGGTGGACAGCGCTGACGGCCTTCTCGCCATTGCCGATAATGCCCACAATACCGTGGATGTAGTTGCATTGAGCAACGATCAAATGGTTGCCTATGCCGGCTGCATCGTAAATACCACCAACTGCAACAATCCCGGCGCCACACCAGCTCCGGCGGATAACGTCAGTTTTCAATCGGTGAATGGAATCGCCCTGGATGGCAACGGCAACCTCTATATAGCCGACGCCATTGGCAACGTGGTGGATGTGGTCAATACCAGCCTTACTACCCCGACGATCCAAATTGCGGTTGGCGGGGGTCAGGCGTCGCTGAGCAACAGTCCGCAACCGGCCACTTCAGTCGCCCTGGGCAATCCCAGCGACATCACGGTGGACGGCGCGGGTAATCTGTACATCGCCACCAGTCTGGTGAATAACGTGGAGGTCAGCAAATACAACCCCACCAACCAGCAAGTCCAAATCTGGGCCGGGGATGGCTCTGTGGTCGGCAATCCTGCTTCCGCCACCCCCCAGCCAGCCACGGCGGTCGGGATGAATCCCGCGGGCCTGGCCACTGACACGCAGGGTGATCTGTACATTTCCAGCACTAACGATGTGACGCCGACCGCCAACCAGGTTTTCCGCGTGGATTCCAGCGATCAATTAACGCTCCTGGCCGGCGGCGGCCCATCGCCCACGAGTTATACCCCGCAGCCGGCGACCAACACGGATATCAAAGCCGTCGGCCTGGCGGAGGATGCCAACGGCAATCTCTATCTCGCCGATATCGCCAACCAGATGCTGGCGGAGATGCCGAGCTCGAACCCGCCACCGGCCAAGCCCGATTTCAGCCTGACGGCCACCACGAGTTCGGCCAGTATCAATGCCGGCACTACGGCCACTTACAGCCTGACGGTATCGCCGGTCAATGGGTTCAGCGGCAGCGTGAATTTAGCCTGCAGCGGCGCACCCAGCCTGGCCACGTGCAGCATTTCTCCCGCCACCGCGACGCTCAGCGGCAGCAATGTCACAGCCACCGTGAGCGTCGCCACCACAGCCGCTTCATTTACGCCGTTGTGGACTCCGCCGTCCACGGGCCAGCCGTTCCTGCCGCTGATTTACTACGGTTTTTCGCTTGCGGCAAGCCTGGCATTATTCCTGTTCAGGAGAAAATGGGCTCGCCTGGCGGGAATCGGAGTCTTACTCGCCGCCAGCATCGCCTGCGGCGGCGGCTCCAGTCCCGCGCCCAGTCCTTCTCCGTCCAGCAATCCGGGCACACCGGCGGGCACGTATACCCTGACGGTCACCGGAACTTCGGGGAGCCTGAGTCACTCCACCAGCCTGACGTTAACCGTGAACTGAGGCGGAAACATGTTTTGGAGTGCGACAAGCCACGCAATCACGCGGAGATGGGCGGTGATAGCCGCTCCATTCATATGGATGGGCGCGGCGTGGGCGCAAAGCTATCTGGGAGTGCGGGTGCGCCCCTTGCCGGTCAATCCAAATCGCCCCTCCCGCCTGCTTGTCTTACAGATTGAACCGGGCTCACCGGCAGCGCGAGCAGGGCTGCATGCAGACGATGTCATCGTGAGAATCGCCGGGGGGCCGGCCCGCCTGCGAAGGCTCCAGGCACAGGAGAAAGCCCCGGCCCATATGCTGCTTCTGCAGCTGACTCATGGCCGCGCGATTCAGGCGCAAACGATCGCCCTTGCTGACTGGTGGCGCACTTTAAAAAAAAGGGCGGCGCACGGCCAGGCAGCAGCCATGGGTGAATTGGGAATCGAGATGGTGGCCCATCACCAGAACCGGGCCGGACTGACCTGGCTGCGCCTGGCCGCCCAGCGGCACGATGCCCCGGCGGAAACCTTGCTCAGCCTCTATAAAATGCGCTTCGCGCATCCCCCGCAAATCGCAGCCGGACTGCGTCTGGCCCGTCAGGCGGCGGCACAAAAGTACGCACCGGGAGAGTTCTGGCTGGGGCTTTTACGACAAACCACGGTGGCCGGCCCCATCAACTATATCCGGGCTCATGAATGGTTTCTGCGCGCAGCGGCGCACAACAGCGCCGGCGCGAACTACCAATTAGGAGAGCTGAATTACTACGGACGCGGCCAGCCGCGAAATTATAAATCAGCCGCCTCCTGGTACCGCAAAGCCGCCGTCCGCGGCTGGCCAGCCGCGGAATACCGCCTGGGGTATATGCGCTGGCATGGCCTGGGCATGCGGCAAAATTTCACCCGCGCGCTCTATTGGCTCAACAATGCGGCGCAGCAGGGACACGCGCCCGCCGCTTTTTTATTGGGCCTGCTTTACAGCACCGGGCATGGGACGCGAAAAAATCCCGCCCTGGCGGCACGCTGGTTTCGCCTGGCCGCGCACCATGGCCTCGCGCCCGCCCAATATCTGCTCGGCATGGATTATGAAACCGGCTGGGGCATCACGCAAAATCCCGCGCGCGCGGCTTATTGGGATGCCAAAGCCGCGGCCCAGGGCTACGCTCCGGCGCGAAAGGCTCTGACGCGCGTGCAGGCCTATTTACGGGCAGCTCGCTCGCAAGCTTCTTCCCGGGGGAATACCCAGCCGGCGCACACCGGCGGCATTCTGCGGGGCAAATATTTTCACATGCTCGGCCCTACTACCACCGAGATTTTCCATTTCCATGCCGATGGCACCTATTCCCGCCTGCGCATCATCGTGAACGCCGGTTTTAGCTCGCGCCAGCGCATTCTGGGAATTTACCGCATCCAGGGCAACCAGATCACTTTACATTTTCAACAGGCTCAAACCGCTACCCTGACCGGCCGCAGCGCCACGGCGGGCCAAAATGCCTACGCGGGCCAGCAAACATGTAAATTCAAACTTTTACCCCCCGGCCGAGGGCTGAATATTTGCGGTGTCCACCTAGATGTCTATCATTTTTAATGCCGGCATGCAGCTTCAGCCAGAATGCACATGGTGGGCGATATCCGGCTCGAACGGATGACCTTCTGCTTGTAAGGCAGACGCTCTAACCAACTGAGCTAATCGCCCGGAGATTCTCATATTGTAACGAAAGGCGAAAAGATGCAAGCCAACATTGGAGCGGAGGCAATCTAGCGTGAATTGAGGCGCATACTGAACATATATGAACGCTGCGGCTGGATTGTGGCGCATGCGCAAAAAATGGCGGCTGGGCTGGATCGGATTGCTGGCGATGTGCCTGTCGCCGGCATGGGGGCAAAATACGGCGGGCAGCGCCCGCGCCTCCGGGCAAGCGGCGGCAAAGGCTAAAAATTCCAAAGGCAAAAAACACCGGCAGAAGCCGCGGCGCGCCGACACGCTGGATTTTTGGCAAGGCTGGAAGGGTCTGGGCAGCCTTGGTTATAACCTCAGCACCGGCGATACCCAATCGCTCAACTTAACCGCCAACCTGGATGCCGAACGCCGCAGCGGACCGCCAAAGCATCCGGACTGGACGACTCATGCGGATGTCATTGCCCTATGGGCGCATTCCTCTAACGCATCCGGCGCCGTTATCCGTTCCGACACTTTCACGGGCAGCCTGCGCCAGGACTACCATCTCAACACGCGGCAATTTGTCTATGCCATGGCGCAACTGGAGCATATTCAGCCGGAGAGTATCGCGCTGCGCCAGTCCTATGGAGGTGGGGTGGGACAACGTCTGCTCTTTACCCCCCGCGCGCAGTGGAATGCCTTGCTGGGAGTGGACTGGACCCGCACCCGTTTTACCCCAACGGTGGGACTGCCGGCCGGAACGGCCCTCTTGCGCAACGCGGCGGAAGCTCAGGTGGGAGAAACGCTGAAAATCAAACTGGCGAATCATCTGCGGCTGGCGCATGAGTTCAGTTATTTCAAAAGCCTGAACCAGGCGGGCGCCCGTTTTGAGACATCCTCGATTCTGGCGGTTCCGATCAGCCGGCATTTCAATATCAGCTTCAACTTCGATGATTATTATCTAACGCAGCCGTTGCCCGGCCATCATGCCAATAACGCCACATTGTCGGCCGGCCTGGGCGTTAAATTCTAATGCCCGCGCGACGGGAATCAAGGATGGCGCGGCGCGAACAAGGCATTAAAATTCTCCGCCAACTGATCGCCCAGCGCGGGCAGCGCGGCACCGCGCAATTCCGCCAGCTTCGCCCCGGTGAGCGCCACCCAGGCCGGCTCGTTGCGCTTGCCGCGATGCGGAACCGGCGCCAGAAATGGGGCGTCGGTTTCGATCAGAATCCGCTCGGCTGGCGCCAGGCGGGCGGCGGCGCGGATATTTTCGGCTTTGGCAAACGTCAGCATGCCGCTGAACGATAAATATAAGCCCAGGTCCAAAGCTTCGCGCGCCTCGGTTTCGCTGCCGGCAAAACAATGCATGACGCCCGCGGCCGGCCTCCCGGCGCGCGCGCGCGGCTCCAGAACCTGGCGCACCTCCGGCCACGCCGCGCGGCAATGAATCGAGACCGGCAGCCCCAGCTCGTCGGCCAAGTCGAGCTGTTGCTCAAAGATCTCGCGCTGGCAATCGCGGGGGGAAAGATCATAGTGAAAATCGAGTCCGATCTCACCGATGGCCACAACCTCATCCGCCCGCGCCAGTTGGCGCAGTTCGGTCAAGCTGGCGGCTTCGGCCCGGGCGGCTTCATGGGGGTGAATTCCGACCGCCGCGCACAGGCGGGGCAGGGAACCAGCCGGCTGCCGCCGCGCCAGCCGACAGCTTCCGTCCAAGGTGCCCGGTGCGGCACCGCCGCCCATGGCGAGAATCGCGTCCACCCCGGCGGCGGCGGCGCGGAGCAGCACGGCCTCAAGATCGTCATGAAATTCGGCCGCATCCAGGTGGCAGTGAGAGTCTATCCACATATAAGAGCACGCTCAGGGATAAGCATCGCATAGCGGCGTTCTCAGAACCTGTCTGATAAAGCCAGGAGCGGCCTGCCCCGCGGGGATTTGCGGCTTTTCTTTCGCTCGGACCCATTTGCCGGCATAGCCGGCAAATGGGCGCCCCTCCGCAAACTACGCGGAATTGTTTCGCTGGAAAAGCCGCATCATAGCCCCACCAAGCCACATCGCACCATTTATCAGACAGGTTCTAGTCGCTCAGACATCCTCATGTACACAAAAACCGGCGCTGTTGAATTTTGAAGAAAATAAGCAAGGGCAGTTCCTATCCACCCCATCCTGCTTCGCAGGACGGGGGCTCCGGGCCTAGCTCTGCTCGCTTCTCCCTGAGCGCTCAGCAGCGTTCAACGGCTATCAGGTCCCGGTCCACTGGCTCATGGGCCGCCACTTCGTGAGATTCCGGATGCGGCAGTGCCCCATCCCGGGCTTCGTCCATTACAATAAGGTTTACCACCGAGAGGCAAGGTGCGTTCATGGCCCAGGAAAATTCCTTCGATATTGTCAGCGAGGTCAACCTGCAGGAAGTGCTCAACGCCGTGCAGCAGGCCCAGAAAGAAATCCACACCCGCTATGACCTGAAAGACTCGCACAGCTCGATCGAGCTGCAGGAAAAAGACCGCAAGCTGGCGTTGGCCAGCGCCGATGAATACAAGCTCAAGGCAATCACGGAAGTCCTGCAGCAGAAGCTGGTCAAGCGCGGAGTGCCGCTCAAATCGCTGAGCTACGGCAAGATCGAGCCAGCCGCCAACGCCACGGTGCGCCAGGAAATCAGCATTCAGCAGGGCATTCCATCGGAAAAGGCCAAGGAAATCGTGCGCGTAATCAAAGACTCGAAGAAAAAAGTGCAAGCCGCCATTCAGGGCGAAATGGTGCGGGTGAGCGGGCGGGACCGCGACGCGCTGCAGGAAGTGATCGCGCTGCTGCGCCCGCGCGACTTCGGCATTGACGTGCAGTTCACCAACTACCGTTCGCATTGATTTCCCCTTTCGCCCAAACACTCCATGACGCAGCCTCAGCTAGCCGAACCCGCCGCGCCGCCCGCCAGCGGCTGGGAATTGGTGCGTCCGGGCCTGGGCGCGGTGGAGCGGCAACTGGAGCGGGAAGGCATGGGCCATGCCGAGGCGTTGGCCGCCATCGCCAACGAATTGCGCCAGGCGGGCGGCAAGCGCCTGCGGCCGGCGCTGCTGCTATTGGCCGCCGGCGCCTGCGGCGCGCCGGACAGCGAACAGGCGGTGCGGCTGGGCGCCATCATCGAGATGCTGCATGCCGCCACGCTGGTGCATGACGATATTCTCGATGGCGCCGGCCTGCGCCGCGGCCAGCCGTCAGCGCCGGCACGCTGGGGCGCGCAAAACGCGGTGCTGGCGGGTGACTGGCTGTACATGCGCGCCTTCGAGCGCGCGCTGGCCGAGCGCGACCTGGAAATTCTGGAGCTGCTGATTTCGCTGACCCGCGGCATGGTGGAGGGCGAACTGCTGCAGTTGGAACTGGTGGGGCGCCTGGTCGCGCCCGAGCAGCATCGCGAGCTGATCGAGCGCAAAACCGCGCGCCTGTTCGCAGTCGCGGCGCAATTAGGCGCCATGGCCGCGCGCGCATCCATCGCCTGGCAACTGGCATTGGCCAGCTTTGGCCATCATCTCGGCATGGCCTTTCAGATGGTGGACGATCTGCTCGACTTTACCGCGCGTCCGGAAGTGCTGGGCAAGCCCGCGGGGCTCGATATCTTCAGCGGAAAAATGACGCTGGCCGCGATCTATGCCCATGCCGAGAGCAATGAAGCCGAGCGTGGATATTGGCGGGACCTGCTGCGCCCGGCATCGGAAAAGCCGCACAATCTGACGGAGGTGCGCGCCTTGCTAGAGCGCCGGCAAGGGCTGGCGCGAGCCCGCGCGGAAGCCGCGGCGGAAGCGGAAAAAGCCGCAGAGCAACTGCGACTGCTGCCGGATTCAGCGTATCGCCGGGCGCTTGAGCGGTTACCCGCCTGGGTACTGGCCCGACAAGCTTAAAAAAGATTACGCTCAGGGATAAGCGTCGCAGAGCGGCGTGCCACCGCTAAACGACCCTTTACGTCCGCCTTCCCATGCCGCGCAGCCATCTGGAAAACGAAATCAAGCTGGCCATTTTGCAACCTGCCCGGCTGCGGCAGCGGCTGCGCGCGCTGGGTTATGAAATCAAATCGCCGCGACGACGGGAGTTGAACTGGATCTATGATGATGCGGCGGGACATTGGAGCCGCCAGGGCCGCTTGCTGCGTCTGCGCCATTATGGCGGCCGCTGGCTGCTGACCGCTAAAGGCCCGCTTCTGCCCGGGGCGCATAAAACCCGGCGCGAAGCGCAGATGGAATTGCCGGAGGGCCGGTCATTTCGGGCATTGGCCGAAACCCTCGGTTTAAAGGCGGTGATCCGCTATGAAAAATACCGCGCCCTCTGGCGCCATCCCCGGATCGCGGGTGAAATCGCCTGGGACGAGACCGCGGCCGGAGATTTTCTGGAATTAGAGGGCACGCCGTCATGGGTCAACCGAACTGCCCGCGCCCTCGGCTATACGCCGGGCGATTACATTGGAAAAAGTTACCTTGAATTGCTGCATGCCACGGTTAAGACATCGCCAGAATGAAAGCGCTTCAGGCATAATTGCGGCAGACATGGTGTCCCTATCATGAGTTCGATCAACCGAGCCGCGGGCGAGATTCATTGCAAGCTGGTTTATTACGGTCCCGGTCTGGGCGGGAAGACCAGCAACCTGCAGTATCTCTACAGCCAACTGCCGCCGGAACGGCGCAGCCAGATGATTTCCCTGGCCACGGAGGGCGATCGCACCCTGTTTTTCGATTTTCTGCCCCTGGAACTGGGCCAGGTGCGCGGCTTTCGCACCCGCCTGCATTTGTACACCGTGCCCGGCCAGGTGTTTTATAAATCCAGCCGGCTGATGATCCTGCGCAATACCGACGGCATCTGCTTTGTCGCCGACAGCCAGCCCGAGCGCCAGGAGGCCAATCTGGAGGCGCTGGCCGATCTCGAATCCAACCTGAGCGAATTGGGGCAAAAGCTGGCCGATCTGCCCTACGTGCTGCAGTTGAATAAACGCGATCTACCCACGGCCTTGCCTGTGGAAGAGCTGACGGCGAATTTGCGCCGCGGCCAGGAACCGGTGATCTCCGCCTGCGCCGCTAACGGCGAAGGGGTGGCGGAGACGCTGCAGGAGTTGGCCCGGAGGGTGCTGGCGCGGCTGGCCGCAACAGGGTAATTACTGACAGGGCCTGTCACTCAGCCAGTGCGTCATCCTGAGCATTCTCATACTCGAACCTTCTCGCGATTATGTTTGAGCAATTTCCGACCCTGATTGAAAACCTGCTGCTGGGCCGCAGCATCGAGCGCCGGCTGCGCTTTGCGCGCCGGGTGCCGCGCTGGCTGATCGAAAAAATCCAAATTGCCGAGTTCCAGGAAACGCTGGCCCGGGTGAATCGCCATTCCAGCTTTTACCGCGAGCGCTTTCAGGCGGCGGGCCTGAACCCGGCGCGGCTGCAGAAACCTGCCGACTTAGGCGATTTTTACACCACCGCCGACGACCTGCGCGCCCAGCCGACGGAGGCCTTTGTCTGCGCACCGCCCCAGATGGGATTTGAAACCACCGGCACCACGGCCCGCAACAAGCGCCTGTATTTTTCCAATGAAGAGGTGCATGACATTGGCTTTGAGGGGGCCACGGGGCTGTGGAACCTGGGCCTGAGACCGGACGACCGCGTGGTGGACGCTTTCGATTACGCCTTCTGGAACGCCGGGGTTACGCTGCTGCATTCGCTCAACGCCATCGGCTGTTTTCACGTTATCGCCAGCAAGCTGCCGCCGGAAGATTTTTACGAACGCATCCGCGATTACCAATTCAACGTGCTCATCGTGGATACCGCCTGGCTGGTGGCCTTTACCGAAGTGGCCGAACGGCGCGGAGTCTGGCCGGTGAAGTTCATCCTTTCCGGCAGCGAAAATCTCAGCCCGGCGACTCGCGCCTGGGCGCAGCGCGTCTGGAACGCGCCCGTCTATCAGGCCTACGGGCAGACCGAATCGCTCGGCGCCACCGGCATCGAATGCCCGGCGCAAAAAGGCTACCACCTGAACGAATTCAACTTTATTTTCGAGCTGCGCGACCCCAATCCGGAAGGCTACGGCGAGCTGGTTTATACCACGCTGGTGCGCAAGGTGATGCCGCTGGTGCGCTACCGCAGCAACGACATTACCCGATTTGTGGATGAGCCCTGCGGCTGCCCGCTCTCGTGCATGCGCCGCATCGACAAGATCGCCGGCCGCGCCGATGAGATCGTCTCGTGCGGCATGGGCATGATCAGCCCCTGGATTTTCGAAACCTGGCTGGGCGAGGTGGCCGGCCTGGCCGATGACTGGCAAATCGCGGTCACCAGCCAGGGGCCGCGCGACCGCATCGAGCTGCGGCTGGAACTCAGCGAAAATACGCCACGGCCGCCCCGCGAGATTGAAGCCGCATTGACGGAAAAGCTGGAGCGGCACTTTCCTTATTACTTTAAAAATTGGAAGATGGGCATGTACGAGATCGGTTTCCGCTTTTTGCCGCGCGGCGAATTGCGGCCCGGAGGGCCCCGGCGCAAACTACGCCGCGTGACGGACGAGCGCGTGCCGGAAGCGGCACGTTCGGCTGTGGCCGGCAGGCCGTAATCCGGCGAGGGGGCTCGCAATATACCGCAAAAGCCGCGATTTTACCTGCGCCGCGCAAGCATTACCCAGGGATGGAACCGATTTGAGCGCTTGCACTTCCGCTTGCTTCATGAGAACTCTCTAATGGTCTTCTAACCGGCAGTTAATGCCATTTCAGCAATAATTTTATTTTCAGGAGAGGATCCATGCCAACCACGCAGTCTGCACGGACCGATACGCCCGGGAAACTGGGCATTTTAATGGCCGGAATGGGCGCCATTGCCTCCACCCTGGTGGCGGGCGTGGAAGCCGTGCGCATGGGCACCGGGCGGCCGCTGGGCTCGCTGACCCAACTGGCCCTGGCGCCGGGCGCCACGACGCGCAATCCGCAAAAGCTCTATGAATATCTGAACCTGAACCGCATTCAGGATCTGGTCTTTGGCGGCTGGGACATTACTCCCGGCACCGTGTTTGACTCCGCCACCCGGGCTGAAGTGCTGGATCCGGCGCTGCTGGAGCGCTTGCGCCCCGGCCTGGAAGCGGTCGAGCCGATGCCCGGCATTCACGATCCCCGCTATCTGCGCCGCGCCGAAGGCAAGCGGCTCAAGCCCGAGAGCAATAAATACGCCCAGGCCGAGGCGCTGCGCGCCGACATTCGCGCCTTTAAAAAACAGCACCGGCTGGAGCAAGTGGTGGTGATGTGGTGCGGCTCGACGGAAGTTTTTCTCACTCCCGGCCCCGCCCATCAGGGAATCGGCATTTTCGAGACCGCGATGAAGGAAAACGAGGCCAGCATCGCGCCCAGCATGATTTATGCCTATGCGGCGCTGCGGGAAAACTGCGGCTTCGTCAACGCCACGCCCACGCTCAGCGTGGATCTGCCGGTGATGCTGGAGCTGGCGGCCGAGCATCATGCCCCGGTGAGCGGCAAAGATCTGAAAACCGGGCAGACCTGGCTAAAGACGGTGCTGGCGCCGGGCATCAAGCAGCGGATGCTGGGTTTGAACGGCTGGTTTTCGATGAACATTCTGGGCAATCAGGATGGCGCGGTGCTAGACGATCCGGCCGCGTTCCGCAGCAAGGAAGAATCCAAGCTTTCGGCCCTGAACCATATTCTGCAGCCGGAGCTCTATCCCGAGCTTTACGGCCAGATGTCGCATCAGGTCAAGATCAATTACTATCCTCCCCGCGGCGACAACAAGGAAAGCTGGGACACCATAGACATACTGGGCTGGCTCGGATATCCGATGCAGATCAAATTGAATTTCCTCTGCCGCGACAGCATTCTGGCCGCGCCGCTGCTGCTGGATCTGGCGCTGCTGACCGCCGCGGCGCAACGCGCCGGCTGGTCGGGCGTGCAGGAATGGCTGGCCTTTTTCTTCAAGAGCCCGCAAGTGCGGCAAGGGCAGCCCGAGCATGATCTTTCCGCGCAATATCAAAAGCTGACAGCGGCCTGGCGCGCGCTGGCTGAAGCGGCGGTGCCGGTGAGCCGATAATATTCCCGGCCAATCCTAACCGGCCCTGAGGCGCCTGGCGCCGCGGGCAAACCTTGCCTGGACTGAAAACATGAATACTCCCCCCTTGCAGGACCGCATTGCCATCATTACCGGCGCGGCCCGCGGCATTGGCCGCGGCATCGCGCTGGAACTGGCCCGGCAAGGCGCCATTCCGGTCATTAATTACGTCACCAGCGGCGAGGCCGCGCGCGAGCTGGCGGCCGAGATTGCCGCCGCCGGCGGCCGGGCCGAACTCTGCGCCGCCGACGCGGCCGCGCCGGAGGGCATTCAGACGCTGATGAGCTTCGTCAAGGAAAAGTTTGGCGGGCTCGATATATTCATCGCCAACGCGATTGACGTCGCCTCCTCGGGACCGGTGCTGCGCGCCCGCGGCGACGCCTGGGAAGCCACGGTGAATAAAAATGTCACCGCCCTGCTGCTGGCGGCGCAAAAAGCCGCGCCCCTGATGCAGGGCCGGCCGGGCAAAATTCTGGCCATTTCCAGCCTGGGTTCCTCACTCACCATCCCCAATTACGGCGCGGTGGGCGTGACCAAGGCGGCAACCGAAGCGCTGGTGCGCTATCTGGCGGTGGAGTTAGGGCCCAAGGGCATCAACGTCAACGCGCTATCGGCCGGACCCATTGATACCGACGCGCTCAAGCTCTATCCCAATTACACCCAGATGAAACAATCGGCGGAAACCACCACCCCGGCGCGGCGCCTGGGCGTACCCGCCGATCTGGCGCCCGTGGCGGCGTTTCTCTGTTCCGATGCCGCGCAATGGATCCACGGGCAAACCCTGGTTGCCGATGGCGGCCTGTCTTTGTTAACCGTGCGCTGAAGCAAGCCGGCCCTTCACCCGGGCGGCCGGAAGCGGATCAATTTTATTTTTGAGGAGACCGTTCATGAGTCAAGCCAACTCGAATATCGAAGAAGTTTCGCATATACGCCAGATCGCCGATTTGGTGCTGGCGACCCGGCACGATGAAGTGCTGCTGAAGGTGCGTGAGGCCATCGCTGAAGTGCTCGGCTGCGATCTGGACAAGGTCGGGCCCAATGCGAGCCTGATGAAAGACCTCAACGCCGAGTCGCTGGATTTTCTGGATCTGCTCTTTCGCCTGGAAGCCGCTTTTGGCGTGAAGATCCCGCGCGGCGGCATTCAGCGCGCCACCCAGGGCTCGCTCACCGAGGCCGAGTTCCAGCAGAACGGCATCCTCACCGAAGCCGCGCTGGAGCGGCTGCGCATTCTGATGCCGGAAGTGGATCCGGCGCGCCTTCAGCCCGGCCTGCCGGCGCGGGAAATACCCGCTCTGTTCACCACCGAAACCTTTGTCCGCCTGGTGGCCTGGCGGCTGGGGGAAACCGCGGCCGAAGCCGCCAAAAGCTGAGCCGCAAACCGCGTAACCGCACATCCACAGGGCAGCCTGATCCTTATGCGTTATCTGATGCTCGACCGCATCCTGGAGATCGAAGCCGGCCGCTTCGCCGTGGGCCTCAAGTCGCCGGCACTGAGCGAAGACTACTTCGCCGATCACTTTCCCGGCTTTCCCGTGGTGCCGGGGGTATTGCTGGTCGAGGCCATGGCGCAACTTTCCGGCCGGCTGATCTCCTACACGCTGTGGGTGGAGTCGCGGCGGCAGGCACTGCCAGTGCTGCTGACGGTGCAAAATGCGCGGTTCAAGCATTTTGTGCGCCCGGGCGATCGCATTGAGCTGCGCAGCGAATTGCTCGGAATCTCGGATGGCGCCGCCCGCTGCAAGGCCAGCGCCCGGGTGGGCGAGCGGGTCGCGGCCACGGCCGAAATGATGCTCGGCTTTGACAGCGAAGGCGACAGCAACGTGATTCCCGCCGCCGCGCGCGCCACGCTCGACCGCTGGGCAGCGGAGGTGAACCGCATTCTGCTCACCGATGCCAAACTTACGCCGGCGCCGCCGCCGGGCGAAACCTATCCCGCCCTATGAACGCCAATGGATATCACGGCCGCCGGGTAGTGGTGACGGGCATGGGCGCCGTCACGCCGATTGGCCACAGCGTGGCCGAGACGTGGCAGGGGCTGCGCGCCGGCGTGTGCGGTGTTGGCCCCATCACCGTTTTTGACGCACGCAGCTTTGAAACCCGCATTGCCGCCGAAGTCAAGAATTTCGATTTTGCCCGGTTGCGCGCCAGCCGCGAAATTGCCGAAACCCTGGACCGCAAAAACAGTTTCGGCTATGCCGCCGCGCTCGAAGCCATGCGGGACGCCGGCCTGCTCAAGCCCGATGACGAGCCCGCGCTGGAGCCGAGCGAAGCCGGCCGGCTGGGGATATCGCTGGGCACCGAAGGCCGCCGCGACAGCCTGCTGCCGGAATTGGCGCACCGCAAACTGCTGCCCGCGGACCCGGCCGCACGGCAAGCCGTGCTGGCCCAGGTGCCGCGTTCGGAATATCTGCGCTATTCGCCTTACGGGCTGGAGTTTGCCCTGGCGCATACCTTCGATGCGCGCGGCCCCATCACGACCATTTCCACCGCCTGCACCTCCAGTTCGCAGGCGCTGGGGTATGCGCTGGAAAAAATCCGCACCGGCGAAGCCGATCTCATGCTGGCCGGCGGCGCGGAAAGCCTGATGGAACCCACGCAGGTGGCGGGCTTCATTTTGCTGGGCGCGCTGTCGAAGCGCAATGACGATCCCCAGCACGCCTGCCGGCCCTTTGATGCCGAGCGCGACGGCTTCATTCTCGCCGAAGGCGCCGCCATGCTGGTGCTGGAAGACGCCTGGCATGCCTATCGCCGGGGCGCCCGGGTTTATGCCGAAATTGCCGGCTTCGGCACCTCGATCAATGCCTACCGCATCACCGATTCGCCGCCCGATGGCCAGGGACCGCTGCTGGCCATGCAGGCGGCGCTGGCCGACGCGCGGCTGCGGCCCGAACAGGTTGACTACATCAATGCCCATGGCACGTCCACCATGCAGAATGACGCCAGCGAGACGCGCGCCATTCAGCGCTGTTTTGGCGAACGCTGGCGCTCGATTCCGGTCAGCTCAACCAAGTCCATGACCGGACACATGGTGAATGCCGCCGGCGCGATCGAGGCCATTATTTCGGTGCAGGCGATTCGCGAAGGCTATATTCCCCCCACTCTGAATTACGAGCATCCCGACCCGGCCTGCGATCTCGATTGCGTGCCGAATCAGGGCCGCGAGGCGCGGGTGCGCACGGTGCTTTCCAATTCATTTGGCTTCGGCGGCTCCAATGGAAGCGTGGTGATTCGTGAATATGTCGCCTGACGGACAACGCCGGGTGGTGATCACCGGCATGGGCGTGCTTTCACCCCTGGGCCACGACCCGCGGGCGCTCTGGCAATCGCTCGCCGCCGGCCAGAGCGGCATCGGGCCGGTTGAACATCTGAGTCTGGCGCCCTTTCGCAGCCGGGTGGGCGGCGCGGTGCGTAATTTCAACCCGCGCCAGTTCATCGCCGACCCCAAGAGCTTCAAGCTCATGACCCGCTCGGTGCGCCTGGGCGTGGCCGCGGCGGAATCGGCGATCGCGGCGAGCGGCTGGAAAGCCGGCGCGGATGACAATTTTCGTCTCGCCAGCCTGGTCGGCTCGCCCGGCCATGCCGGCGAACGCGACGAACTGCTGCCCGGGCTGGAGCAAGCCTGGCGCGAGGGCGAACTCAATCTGGAGGCCTTTGGAGAGCGGGGCATCTCGGTCACCAATCCACTCTGGTTATTGAAGAGCCTGGCCAATATCGTGCTCTATTTCGTCAGCCTCAAGCTGGGCGCCCAAGGGTACAACGCCAACTATTGCATGTCGGGCGCCGGCGGCATCATGGCGATCGGCGAAGGCGCGCGCGCGATTGCTTCCAACCGCGCCGATCTGGCGGTCGCCGGCGGCTATGAGTCGCTGCTGGATGAGGAACGGCTGGAAAGCTTCGAGCGCTCCGGCCTGCTGGTGCTGGAAAGCGGCGAGGATGCCACCGCCAGCCGGCCTTTTGACCGCGACCGGCGCGGCTTCGTGCCCGGCGAGGGAGGCGCGTTTGTGGTGCTGGAGGAACTGGGGCATGCCCGGCAGCGCGGCGCCCATATCTGGGCCGAAGTTCTGGGGTTTGGACTGGCCAATCCGGGGCGCGCCCAGGCGCCATTCGCCGGCCATGAATCCACCGCCGCTTTCTCTTCCGCCATGCAATCGGCACTGGGCGAAGCCCGGCTGGATGCCTGGGAATTGAATGCCATCTTTGCCCACGGTCTGGGCACGCCGCACGCCGACCGCTGCGAAGCCGAGGCGATCAAGCAATGCCTGACCGCGCGCGCCGCCTACGTGCCGGTGACCGCGGTGAAATCGCTGAGCGGCAACCTGGCGGCGGGTTCCGGGCCGCTGGAAGTGATCGCCGCAGTGGGCAGCCTGCAAGCCGACGGTCCGGGCGTGCCCGCGATCGCCAATTGCCGGCATCCCGACCCTGATCTGGGCCTGGATCTGGTGCGCGGCCGAGCCCGTGCCGGCCAGTGCCAGAAAGTTTTGATTAACTCCGCCAGCCTGTCGGGCGCCACCGCCAGCCTGGTTCTGGGAGGGATAGAAGCATGACCCCGGCTCCTTCTGCGCAATTGCACGACCGTGCGGCTCTGGTAACCGGCGCCGGCCGCGGGATTGGCCGCGCTATTGCTCTGCGCCTGGCCGCCGCGGGCGCCCGGGTGGCAATCAACTACCGGGCCAGCCGACAGGAAGCAGAAGCTTTAGCCGGCGAAATCACCGCCGCCGGCGGCCGGGCCGAAATTTTTCCCGCCGATGTCAGCCAGCCCGCCGAGGCCCAGGCGCTGATCGAAGCGGTCCACAAAACCATGGGCCGGCTCGACATTCTGGTCAATAACGCCGGCGTCATCCGCGACGGCCTGCTCATCAGCCTTGAGGATGAAGACTGGCGCACGGTGATCGCCACCAATCTCGACAGCGTTTTTTACTGCTGCCGCGCCGCGGCGCGGATCATGATCCGGCAGCGTTTCGGCCGCATTATCAACATGTCGTCGGTGGCCGGCACCCGTCCCAACCGCGGACAGGTGAACTACGCCGCATCCAAAGGGGGCATCAACGCCCTGACTCGCGCATTGGCGGCCGAACTGGCCAGCCGCAATATCACGGTGAATGCCGTGGCGCCGGGCGTGATCGAAACCGAAATGACCCAGGCGATCCGAGATGCGGCCCACGATCAGATTCTCGCCAGCATCGGGCTCAAGCGGCTGGGCCGGGTTGAGGATATTGCCGGCGTAGTAGCCTTTTTAGCTTCCGACGACGCGGCTTATATCACCGGCGAAATATTGCACGTGGATGGCGGCCTGCGCTGACCTTATTCCACCGGGGCGGCCGGAGAGCCGCGCCGCGGCGCTGATCTCTTCGCCTTAATCGTCATGAAAACTTTCCGCCCAGTTGTCATTACCGGCCAGGGCTGGCTATTGCCGCCCGGGGTGGAACTGCGCCAGTTTCACCCGCAGGCAACGGCCCCGGCGGCGGAATTTGCGCCGGCCCGTTTGCGGGACTTTGCCGCCGGTGATTATGTGCGCGACCCGAAAGTGCTGCGCGCGATGAATCGCCTGTTTCAGGTCGCGGCCGCGGCCGCCGTGCTGGCCATGCGCGATGCCGGCTTTCAGCTTGCCCGCGATCTGACCGGTGCGGGGCATGATCCCGCCCGCTGCGGAACCGCCGTGGCCATGAGCGAAATTTCTCCGCTCACCCAGAATCTGCTGGACGCGGTCATCGCATGCAGCCCCGGCGGACGGTTTGACCTGGCGGCCTTTGGCGAAATTGCCCGGCATCAGCTTCACCCTTTTCGCCGTCTGACGATGCTGCCCAATATGGCGGCTGCGCACATTTCTCTGTTATTCGGCTTGCAAGGCCCCAGCTATACCCTCGATTCCGGCATCACGGCCGGCATGCAGGCGATCCGCGAAGCCTATTGGGCGATTGCCGGCGACAAAGCGGATCTGATGGTTTGTGAAGCCGCCGACAGTCCTGAAAACGCCTTGCGCCGCGCCGCAACCCAGGAAGCGGCCGGGGCGCTGGTGCTGGAGGCGGAAGCGTCCGCCCAGGCGCGGCAGGCCCGCATTCTGGCGCGGGTGCGGGCGCAGCCGGAATACCCCTGTACGGCTCCGGTTTCGGGTTCCTGCGCGGCGCCGGCCGCGGGCAGCTTGCTTGCAGTGCTGGCCAGCCTGTGCGAGATCGGTCTGGATCCACCGCAATCGCTGCCCGGCCTGGAATTATTTCCCCCCGCATCAACAGCCGAGACCGTATCCAGCCTGACTCCGCGGGAGGGCAGAGCATGAATCGGGTCGTCATTACCGGCATGGGCGTGATCTCGCCCCTGGGTCTCGATCTCGAAACCACCCGCACCGCGCTGTTTGCCGGCGCCAGCGGCATTCGCCATATCCGCCAGTTTGACGCGCGGCAATTTCCCGTGCGCATTGCGGGAGAAGTCAATGACCCCACGCTTCCCGACGCCTCGGCGCCTGGCCTGCCCCGCATGCGGGCGCTGGCGCAGCGCGCGGTGCAAAGCGCGCTGGCCGATGCCGGACTGCCCGCAGCCGCGTGGGACGCGGCCGACGGCGTGCGGCCGGACAGGCATCCGCGCCATGCGCTGGCGTGGTCGCTGGGTAAACAGTCGCTCAATGTCGCGCAACTGGCAGACGCCATTTCCGGGCTTTCCCACCCTCCCCAGATCCAGGCCGCGGGCTGGCCGGCTGAATTCATTCAGGAATGGGAAGATCGCGAGCCCGCTGCCTGGCTGCGCGAACTGGGCCAGGCCACCGGCGCCGCCGGCCCGGCCTATTGCTGTTATACCGCCTGCGCCTCCGGCAACGATGCTTTGGGCATCGGCAAGCGGCTGATCGAGCGCGGCGAAGCCGATCTGGTTTTAGCCGGCGCCGCCGACAGCCAGGTGCAACCGCTCAGCCTGCTGGAATATGACCTGCTCGACGCGCTGGCGCAGGGCGAGCCGGAGCAGGCCTGCCGGCCGTTTGACCGCTGGCGCAGCGGCTTTGTGGTGGGGGAAGGCGCGGCGGTTCTGGTTCTGGAGTCGGAAGAGCATGCCCGCCGCCGCGGCGCGCGTCTGCGCGGCCGCCTCACCGGATACGGCAGCGCGCTTGATTGTTACGGCTTGACCAAATGCCATCCCGAGGGGCGCGGCGCCGCACAGGCGATTGAGGCAGCGCTGGCCGACGCCGGCCGCTCTCCGGCGGAGATCGGCTATATCAATGCCCACGGCACCGGCACGGTGCTCAACGACCGGGCTGAATCCGCCGCCATTCACCGCGTCTGGGGCGCCCGCGCGACCCGCATTCCGGTGAGCTCGACCAAGGCCATGACCGGCCATCTGATCGCCGCCGCCTCGGCCGTGGAAGCGGTGCTGACGCTGCTGGCGCTACAGGAAAAAGTGCTGCCCCCGACCCTGAACTATTCCGTTCCCGATCCTGAATGCGAACTAGCCATCGTGCGCACCGTACAGCCGCTGGAATTTCATATCGCCATGTCCAATGGCTTCGGTTTTGGCGGCCAGAATTCCGCTCTGATCCTGGAGGCTGCGTAATTTCTCATGGTCCTGTCTCTGGTTGAACCCGCATTTGACTTGCTCGACCGCAGTCTGCTGGGCTCGCCCCGGCGCCGGCTGCGGGTGGCCGGCATGCTGCCGACCACCCTGGTGGACCGTTTGCAGCGCGCCAAGCTCCATCGCCTGGTGCGCTATGCCGGCAAACATTCGCCCTTTTATCGCGAGAAGTTCCGCGAGTACGGCATCAATCCCCGCCACGTATACACGCACGCGGATCTGGGCGATTTTTTTACCACGCCCGAAGATTTGAAATCGCGTCCGGTCGAGGACTTTCTCTGCGCCCGCCCCGAGGCCGGCTTTGAAACCACCGGCACCAGCCTGGGCGTGAATAAGCGAGTGTATTTTTCCAATCAGGAAATGCTCGACTACGGCCGGGACGGCGCGGCCGGACTCTACAACCTGGGATTGCGGCGCGAAGACATCGTTCTCGACGGCTTTGATTATTCCTTCTGGAACGCCCCCTTTACCGCCTATTTTTCCCTGCAGTACATGCGCTGTTTCCACGTCATCGGGGCCTTCATCGAACCCCAGGAGCTTTATGACCGGATGAAGGTGTACCGCCCCAACGTCATTCTCGGCGTGCCCACCCATATGGTCCGGGTGACGGAAGTGGCCGAGCGGGAAGGCGTCTGGCCGGTTAAATTTCTTTTGCTGGGCGGAGAAAACCTGAGCGAACGCACGCGCGCCTACATCGAATCGGTCTGGCGCGGGGCGCGGGTGTTTCTTACCTATGGCCAAACGGAAAATTTTGGCATGACCGGAGTCGAGTGCCCGCAAAAAGGCGGCTATCATGTCAGCGGCCTGGGCCTGGTTTCGGAAATCATACAACCCGACGAGCAGGGGTACGGCGAATACGTGTACAGCACCCTCGACCGCACGGTCATGCCCTTCATCCGGTATCGGTCGGCCGACATTACCCGCTGGACCCGCAACGGCGGCTGCACGTGCGGCCTGCGGGTGATGCCGCGGCTCGACAAGATCATCGGCCGCTGTGATGAGCTGATCAACTGCTCCATGGGCAATATCAGCCCCTACTGGTTTGAGGAAATCCTGCGCGATATTCCCGCCGTGGGCAATGAATGGCAGGTCAAGGTGCGCCGCGGCGACCGCGACGACATCATTGAATTCCATCTTGAGCTCAATGAATCCGGGGCGGAAGGCGCCGTGCGCGAACAGATCTTCCGCAACATCGAAACCCGCTTTCCCGACTGCTGGCGCTATTACACCAAGGGATTTTTCGAGTTTGATTTCCACTTTCATGCCCGGCATACGCTGAGCAATGGCCGTAAACTGCGGCGGCTGATTGACGCGCGCAAGGACGCCTGGAGCCAATAAAGCGCAAGCACCCGCGGAGTGCGCGCGGCCGTTCCGCCTGCATTGAAGACACGAGGAGATTTCGGTATGGCATCAAAACTGGCGCTGCTCGGCGGCCCGCGGGAAGTTCCGCAGGCCGCGGAAAAAACTCATTGGCCGGTCATTACCGCGGAAGACAAAGCGGCGGTGCAAGCCGCACTCGACCGCGGCGTGCTGTGGGCCATGACCACCCCCAGCGGCCTGCATTGTCCCGAGCAGGACGCGCTCGAGCGCGAATTCGCGGAATTTCTCGGCGTACGCCATGTACTGGCCGTCAATGCCGGCACCGCCGCGCTGCATATGGCGCTGGCGGCGGCCGGAGTTGAGGCCGGCGATGAGGTCATCACCTCGGCTTTTTCCTTTCTGGCCACGCCCGCGGCCATCCTGCACGCCGGCGCCATCCCGGTATTTGCCGATATCGATCCCCGCACCTTTAATCTCACTCCCGACGCCATCGCGGAAAAAATCACGCCCCGCACCCGGGCCATTCTCGCCGTGGATATCCATGGCCTGTGCGCAGACTGGAACCCCATACTGGCCCTGGCCCGCAAGCACCATTTAATCGTGCTGGAAGATGCCTGCCAGGCTCCCGGCGCCAGCTACCATGGCCGCCCCGCCGGCAGCTTCGGGCTGGCCTCCGGCTTCAGCGTCAACGGCACCAAGAATTTTGCCGTAGGCGAGGGCGGTTTTCTGGCCACCAACGATGATGGGATTTACGCCCGCGCCGGATGGATCAAGCAGGTTGGGGAAAATTTCCCTTCCGGCCATCCCATCATGAGCCAGCAGAAATACCTGGCCTGGAATTACCGCGTGCAGGAAATGCCCTGCGCTTTTGCGCGTTCGCAGCTGCGCCGCCTGGCGGGCTATAACGCCACGGCCCGCCGCAACGCCGCCATTCTTGAGACCTATCTGCGGGAGATTCCCGGCCTGCGCGCGCCCTACGTGCCCGAAGGCTTTGTCTCGGTTTATCACAAATACCGCATCACGCTGGCGCCGGAAGAACTGGAGACCCGCCTGCGCGGCAGCGCGCTGCGCGACGCCTTCATGGCCGCGCTGGCGGCCGAGGGCGTGGATGTGGATCTGTGGGGCACGGCGCCGCTGGCCGCGCATCCGATGATCGCCGGCCATCACGGCTTCGGCCACGGTTTTCCCTGGTCACTGCACGGCGCGCCGGAGGCTTACGCCTATCGCGCCGAAGATTATCCGGTCACGCTCGCAATGTTTGCCAATAGTTTTTGCCTGACCAACGACGAATTTCCCATCTATGCCCAGCCCGAAGCGCTGATGCATGCCTATGGCCGCGCCCTGGCCAAAGTTGCGGCTCATGCCGCGGAATTGAAAGCCCGCTGAAGCGTCCCAACCGGTTACGGTCGGTTCCGCCGGCTATTCCGCGGGAATCCACACCTGGCTTGCGGGAATTTCATCCGGCAATAACAACGCCACATGCCGATTGCGCCATCCAGGACGCGCGGGGACGGCGTGATCCTAATTTACATACAATAGGCCGCACTGCTCCCTTCCCATTAAAGCCGAGTTAATGCCGGCATATTATCCCGAATGATGCCGCGCGGGATGGCGCGTTTTTCGGCTGCCGGGCGAGTTTTTACTCTTTATACTACGCCTCGTATTGATGGCCGTCACATGCGAGGAAACTCATGAGTTCAACTCCCCCTGGAGTGCGGTATTTACGCTGGAGTTCGGCCCTGTTCGCGGTTCTGCTGCTGACCGGGCTGCTGCCGCTCCTGTTTCCCTATGGCACACAGGCGCAATGGATTCTATTGGTGCACATCGTTATCGGGCTGGCGGTGTTGCTGCCGGTGACGAAGTATTTGTGGCGGCACCTGCAAGCCGCAAAACAGCATGGGGCGACCCGCTGGTGGGCGCCCGGCTATTGGGGATGGTGGGGCTGGCTGGGCGCGAGCGTGACGGGCGTGGTGCTGACGGCCTGGGGCTTGTGGGGATCGTTCACTCCCTACACGCTGCACTGGGTGCATATCGGGTTTGGCCTGGGACTGGGATTGCTGGGGCTGTGGCATGTCATTTACCGGTTAGGCCAAAGCCGTTTTGCCGAGGCGAAATACCGGGCGCTGGCGCAGGCGGGAGTGCTGGTCTGCGTGGTGGTGCTGGGTGGCATCGCGGGCATTTGGCTGGCCCGCAGAGGCCACAAACCCGCCAAGACCAGTTTTGAGCCTTCCAACGCGCAAACGGTTACCGGGCGCGCGATTCCGGTGGCTTTATTGAAGAGCGCGCGCTCCTGCGGACAATGCCACCAGCAGATTTACCGGGAATGGCTGCCCAGCGCGCACCATTATTCCGCCACGGATCCGTTTTATGAGGTGGTCAAAGCGAATTTCCTGCGCGCGCGCGGGCCGTCCGCGGCGCAATATTGCGCCGGATGCCATGAGCCAGTGACACTGCTCTCTGGCGAACGCCTGCACGCGAAAACCACCGGACGGGACGGCGCCGTGGGCAGCAGTTGCGCGTTTTGCCATCTCATTCGCGACATGAAGACGCGCGGCAACGCCAATTACTTCGTCCATGTGCCGGATCCATACCTATTCGAGTTCTCCCGCAATCCATTCCTGCTGCGGGTTTCGGACCTGCTCATACGGCTGCATCCCCAGCAGCACAACTATGACTACAACGTGAAGCCGTCGGAAAGCGCACTGTTTTGCGGGACCTGCCATAAGCAGTACATCAGCAAACGGGTGAATGGCTGGGGGTTCGTGCAGCTGCAGGACCAGTACGACGACTGGAAAAACGGGCCCTGGCCGTCGCGCGGCCTGAAATGCGAGAGCTGCCATATGCATCGCGTGGCCTCGAATGATCCCGCCCGCAGCCCGCATGGCTTCATTCGCGACCATCGGATCCTGGCCGCCAACAATTACGCTCCCCTGATGCTGCATCTTCCCGGCGCGCGGCGGCAGGTCCATCTGGTGGATCAATGGATGCGGGGCCAGACGGTGATTCCAGCGCTGGCCGGCCGCTGGCCGCGGGGACCGCTGGTGCCTTTGATTCTGCGCGCTGAGGGCAACTGGAAACCCGGCGGCATGGCGGCGCTGCGCACCTTGCTGATTAACGCCAAAGTCGGCCATACCTTCCCGGCCGGACCGCTGGATGTGATTGAAGCCTGGCTGCAAGTATCCGTAACCGACGGGCGTGGACACCAGGTGTTTTCGGTTGGAACCCTGGGGCCGGAAAAGCAAATTGAGGGCAAAACCGTCGAATACCGGGCGCATCTTCTCGACCGCCATGGCCATTCGGTCTATACGCACAGCCTGTGGAATGTGGTCGGAGCACGGGGCAAGCGGGTGATCATGCCCGGAGGCAGTGATACCCACGTGTTCCGGTTTCCCATCCCCGCGCAAAGCCGCGGGCCGCTGGTCTGCCGAGTGCGCTTTCTCTACCGGAAGTTTAATTCGATGACTCAGCGCCTGCTATTTCCGCCCAATTTTCATCCGCCCATACCGGTGCTGACCATTTCTTCGGCCCGGCTCGTGGTGCCGCTCCAAACGCACGCCATGGCACGGGTTTTTTCCCCTTCCCATGCCCAGGCCAGCGCCTCGGCCGGTCGCCGGGCCGTAAGCGAGCGGCGATGACCCGGCGGGATTGGCTCTGGCGCGCGACCCTGGCCGCCGCGGCCGTGGGCGCGGGTTGCCACCGTGCGTCATCCGGACCGGGCGCGGCGGGTTCGCCGCGCCCGGGCACGTCCACGAGCGGGCACACGCTTCAGCCCGCCGGAGGCGGCGCCTTCCAGTTTGTGGATGCGACGCAGGCCGCGGGATTGCATTTCACGCACTCAGCCGGCGAGCGCACCGGCGTACTGCCGGAAGATATGGGATCGGGTCTGGCCTGGGGCGATTATGATAACGACGGCTATCCCGATCTTTATGTGGTGAACCAGACCGGCGCTTATGGCTCTTCCCACATTCAAGGACCGGGGAACCGTTTGTTTCGCAATCAGCGTGACGGAACTTTCCGGGACGTGACGGACGAGGCCGGGCTGACATTGCATCATTTCGGCATGGGCGCGTTTTGGGCCGATTATGACAACGATGGCTATCTGGATCTGCTGGTCACCGGCGTGGGCGGCTGCTATTTATATCACAATGAAGGCAACGGCCGGTTCCGCGATGTGTCGGCCAGCAGCGGCGTTTTTACCCCCGGCTGGACGAGCGGCGCGGTCTGGTTCGATTTTGACCGGGATGGCTGGCTGGATCTCTATCTGCTGCGCTATGTGGATTACCCCGCCGATCCGGCTTCGCTCAAATTTCTGCAAGCCAGCCAGCAATATGGATTGACGGTGCCGCCGGCGCTCAACCCGCAATCATTCACCGCCCAGCCCAACCGTCTGCTGCGCAATAACCGTGACGGCACTTTCAGTGACGTGACCGCATGGACGGGCATGGCCGACCGCCGGGGACGCAGTTTAACCGCCACGGTGTGTGATTTTAATGCCGATGGCTGGCCGGACATTTACGTCGGCAATGACTTGAGCGAAAACCGATTTTATCTCAACCGGCGCGGGCGCTTTATTGACCGCAGCGCGCAAACCTGGACGGCGGAAAACAAAGGCAGCATGGGTCTCGCGGTGGGCGATTATAACGGCGATGGGGCGCTGGATTTTTTTGTCGCTCACTGGCTATCGCTGGGCGATTCCCTCTATGAGAACCTGTGGCTGCAGACCGGCGCCAAAGAATTGGCCTTCACCGATGCGGCCGCCGACGTGGGATTGGCCTATATTTCCCTGCCCATGGTGGGCTGGGGCTGTTCATTTCTCGATTTTGATAACGATGGCATGCTGGACCTTTTCGTGGTCAATGGCAGCACGCTGGAAAACCCCCGCCAGCCGGAATTGCTGGCGCCGCAAAAGCCGTTTCTCTTCCGCTTCGATGGGCAAGAGTATCACGATGTCACTGCCACAGCGGCACCGTCGATCGCCCGGCCATTGAACGCGCGCGGGCTGGCGCTGGCCGATTACGATCGCGATGGCGATCTGGATGCGGCAATATCCAGCAATCGCGGACCTTTAATTTTGCTGCGGGCCGAGGGGGCGGAAAAGCGAAACTGGCTGCAGATCGAACTCGAGGGCCGCAAAAGCAACCGCCAGGGCATCGGCGCCCTGGTGCGGGTTGCAGCGGAAAACCGGAAATGGGTGCAGGCGGTGGGATCCCAAGGCTCGTATCTATCGCAGCATGCCACCGCGCTGCATTTCGGCCTGGGCGAGGCGGCCAAAGCCGAACGCGTGGAGATTTTATGGCCCAGCGGGCGGCGCCAGATACTCACCGGCGTGGCCGCGCGCCAGCGCCTGAAGATCACGGAAGAAGCCTAGAAGCCGAGACAGGAATCGCCCAGGACCCTGGCAGACAGACGATTCAGACTTTCAGCGGGCATTTCTTGCACGCGTTTCAACAGGAATGAAACAATAAAGCATGCCCGCTCCGCGGCTTGATTGCGCGCCTTTGCTTTCCGGCTGGCCGCCCTTTGCCCAGCTGCCGCCGGCGGAACAGCTTGAGTTGCGCCGCACGGCCCACGCTCGCCTTCTGCGCCGTGGCCAGTTCCTCTGGCAACCGGGCGACCGGGCCGGGCATTTTACGCTTATCCACCATGGCTTGATCAAGATCGTGCGGGCGCGGGCCGATGGGCAGGACGCGATTGTGGGAATTTTTGGCCCGGGGGAAAGCATTGGCGACAGCGCGGTGGTGCAGCAAGCCCCTTATCCCGCGGCGGCGGTGGTCAGCAGCCGCGGCGCCGCGGTGCTGCAGATTCCCGCCCCCGCGCTGCTGCGCGCCATGCGGCAATCTCCGCCAGTCTCGCTTGCCGTGCAGCAAGTGCTGCTGGCCCATACCCGGGCCCTGCGGGAAAAAATTGAGATTTTATCCGCCGGCAGCGTGGCCCAGCGCCTGGCCCGGCTGCTGCTGTATTTAGCCGAGCGCTTCGGCGAGGCGCCGGCCGCGGCGGCATGGCGCATGCCCCTGGCCATTTCGCGCGCCGAGATGGCGGCGCTGGCCGGCACCACGGTGGAAACCACGATCCGCATGCTCAGCCGCTGGCGGCGCCAGGGACTGATTGCCCGCGCCCCGGCCGGCGGCATTCTGTTGCCGCGGCCGGAAAGGCTGCGCCAGATGCAGCCGGAAAGCTGATGGAGAGGCTCAGGCCGGGCGCTTTTTCGGCTGGCCGATCCAGGCCGATGCCGCCGCGTAGAGAATGAAGCTCAGCAGGGCGGCCGCATTGAGCAGTCCCGCCCATTTCCAGGCGAATGCGTTGGGATGCCGCGCGAGATCAATCCCAATGCGGCAGATCAGCGTAATCTGCAGCAGCCCGATGGGCAGATAAAAACCGCGCCTCCAGGGCAGAACCCGGCCGCTGATGGCGGGAAAAATAATCGGCGCATGGGCAAAAACCATGCTGATGACAAAGCCCAGAAACAGGCTGTGCAGCATGGCATCATAGCCAAAAATCAGCGAGCCCGCGCGGGTCAGCCATAAATAGCCGCTGACCGCCAGCCAGACATAGCCAATGATCAGGTTCAGGCCGATATAGCGGGTCAGGCCGGGCCGGCGGAGTAAATGCCAGGCATTATCGAAGAGCAGCAGCCAGAGCGCCATGCCCACCATGCCGATGCCGGCCAGTTGCATGCCCTGACGGGGAGATTGCGTGGCCAGCCCGAGGGCAATCACGTAAATACCCAGCACCAGATAGGCGCCGGCGCGCCGGCCGCCCGTGCGCGGCCGCATCCGGCTCAACTCCAGGCGTTCGCCAAAGATGGTCAGGATCAAAAAGCCCGCCCACCAATAAACCATAATCGGGATCATCACCCCATAGGCCCAGAAGAGGTTGCCAAACAGCAGCGCCAGCGCGCCCAGCGTCATGACCAGGGTGAAATCGGTGAAGCTTCGCGCCAGGATTACGCCATAAATGGCAATGAAACCCAGGCTGCCCGCCAGCAGCATCACGGCCGCCAGCCGGTCAGCGCCCAATCCCAGCACGATCGCCCCGCCGCCCAGCAGCAGGGGCGCCGCAAAGGCCCAGCGTTGGCGCACGGCCACCGCGCGTTCCAGTGCAATCAGCGTGCCCAGGAATCCGCAGACCATCAGCGGCCCATGTGCCAGCAGCAAATCCGGCTGCAGCGCGGGCACCTGCCAGCCCAGGCGTTCGAGCGCGGCCCAGATCCCGAGCAGCAGGGCCGCCAGCCCCAGCCCTCCGCCGATGAAAATCACACGCGGCACCGGGCGCGGCGTGCTGGTGCGGACGGAGGGTTGGGACTTAGTTTCCGGCATTTATTTCTTACCTATTTTGACTCGCCAGACCTCCGGCCCCTGCTCGAGATACTCCCAGGTAAAGCTTGCCGCGTGTTCAGCCTGAAACTGATAGTGCAACGGCTTGGGGTCGTGATCGTTGACCAGAATAAACGCGCCTCCCGGCGTCAGGGAAAGAAAACTTTGAAAAATCAGCGGATGCCGCTCGCGCGGCGCCAGATTACGGACATCCAATGTGCTTTGTGAATTCCTGCCGGCTTCTTCCATTTCGGGTTCATCCTTTCGGGATTAATCATTCAATACCGGCCAAGGCCGGTTACGCTTTCCAACCCAGACTTCTGCGCGCCGCCGGCGACATCATCTCCGGCGTCCAGCGCGGATTCCAGACCAGCTCAATGCGGATCTCGCCGGCTTGCGGCCAGCGCCGCCAGAGCAATTCCTCCGCTTCCCGGGTCATTTCGGCATGCAGCGGACAGGCGGCGCTGGTCATGGTCATATGAATGGTGATTTCATTGCCCACCGTCCAGACCTCATAGACCAGCCCAAGGTCCACGATGTTGATACCCAGTTCCGGATCTTCCACCTGCAGCAGACATTCCCGCACCTGATCGGGAGTTATCGCGGCCAATGGCGAATGAGCGGAAAGATCGGCTGCAAGCTTGCCGTTTGCCTCAGTCATTTGGGTTTGCTGGTGAGCACCTCATAGTGGGCGGCGTTGATTCCGGCATAATGCGCCCATTTGCCGGGCAGATCGTCGAGGGCAAAAATGGCCGCCACCGGACAGACCGGAACACAGGCGGCGCAGTCAATGCATTCCTGCGGGTTGATATAGAGCTGGGTTGCGCCCGCGAAATCACTTTCTTTTTTCCCCGGATGAATGCAGTCCACCGGGCAGGCATCCACACAGGCCGTATCCTTGACACCAATACAAGGTTCAGCGATCACGTAGGCCATGGGTTTCTCCTGTTTCAGCTTGCGGCTTAGGCGCCGCGATGCTTATGACCAGGATCATAAACGCCGGACATTTTTTGAACTATGACGGAGATCATAGGTTCGAGCCGCAAAGCTTTTTATGCTGGAGCCGGGGCAGTTCAACAAAACGGAGGATTGGCAATGCAAGAGGAATTTGATGGCAAGCAAAGCGTTGGCGAATTCGCGGCCCACCGGCCGGGCGCGGTGGCCGTTCTACGGGACGTCGGCATTGATGCCTGCTGCGGCGGCTCGGAGCAACTGGAACAGGCGTGCCGGCACGCTGGCATCAGCCTGGAAGAACTGGCCCAGCGGCTGGCTGTGCAACCGGCTCAGCCCGCGGCGCGTGACTGGACTCATGCTTCGGCCGGCGAGCTAATTACCCATATCGTGGGGGCGCATCACGCCTATGTGCGCACCCACGCTCCCGGCCTCGTCCGTCTGGCCGCGGCGGTGCGCTGGGCGCATGTGGACCGACATCCGGAACTGGTGGAGATGGAACAAAGCGTGATTCGCTTGCATGATGAGCTCATGGCGCACATGAACAAGGAAGAAAACGTGCTCTTTCCCTATATTGAACAGCTCGAACCGGCGGCAGCCGGACGAGGTTACTGGCAGCCGCCGCCGTTTGGCAGCGTGCGCCATCCCATCGCAATGATGCTGCGCGAACATGCCGCGGCCGGAGATGAATTGACGGAACTGCGCCGGCTCAGCACGGACTATCGCCTGCCCGAGGACGCCTGCGCTTCTTATCGCGGCTTATTCCAGGATCTGGTGGCGTTTGAGCGCGATCTGACCGAACACATCCATCTGGAAAATAATATTTTGTTTCCCCGGGCGGAACGGCTCGAAGCCCAATTGAACTGAACGGATTTCAGCTTACACATTTCCTAGTCCCGGCGATCACCATGCCTGTCACCATCCCCAGCATGTCCCCAGAAATTTCGGCCGCTCCCGGGTTGAGCCAGGCTTCCCGGCCGCGCTGGCAAATCTGGCAACTTCCGCGCGAACATGGCGCTTACGGCCAGCTCGGATTCCCGTTGCTCTCGGCCTGGCTGGCGGGACATGCCGATGGAAAGGCGGCGGCACTGACGATCATTTTTCTCGCGGGTTTCTGGCTGCATGAGCCATGGCTGCTCTGGCTGGGCAGGCGCGGTTCCCGGGCCCGGCAGCAGGCCGGCGCCCGGACGGGCTGGCTGATCGGAGCATTGTCGGCGGT
>JAKAZV010000056.1 GCA_021826505.1 Acidobacteriota bacterium
GGCCGTAGTTTCGCTACCCAAGCCAGGCAAGCCCTTTTGCTAGGTTTAACCTTCAATCTGTACCGGCTCAGGCCGTTTCCGCTGGGTTAGCATGTCAACAGAGCCCGACAGGTTCTAGACCCGGCGGAGCCGGATTCACGGCATGATAAAGCATGCGCCGCCGGCCGAGCCGCGAATTGCTGGATGACGATCTGGGTTCGCCGGAAGAGGTTGCCGCGAGCCTGGAAGACCTGTGGTTTCTGAATCGCCGCTTCGGGGTGCTGCGCAACTACGAATCTTTATTGCGGCAGGCCATCGCCGGAATGCCGGCGGGGTCAGGAGCAATCTCCTGGCTGGAGGCGGGCGCCGGTTCGGGGCGGACCGCGGACTGGATTGGCCGCACCCTGCAAAACTCCGGCCTGGCCGTGCGGCCATATTTAATGGACCGGAAATGGACGCATTTTGAATCTGCCTTTCGCCGCCGGATCGGGCCGGCCGCGTTTACGGAACTGCGGCCGGTGGCGGCCGATATTACGCAGGCTCCGTTTGCTCCACAAAGCTTTGATCTCGTGAGCTGCTCGCTGCTGCTGCACCATTTTTCGGGCGAGGCGGCACTGGAACTGCTGCGCAGCCTGGCGGATTTGGCGCGGCATGCCCTGGTGGTGCTGGACCTGGAGCGGGCCTGGCCGCCGTATGTATTCATGCACCTGCTGCGGCCCTGGTTTCGCAGCCGCCTGACCCGAAACGATGCTCCGGCGAGTTTCCGCCAGGCCTATAGCCGGGACGAGATGCATGAGTTGGCGCTGGCGGCGGGGTTCGAAAAAGAAAAATTGAGAGTGACGCAACTGCGGCCCGCGAATCTGGGATTGATTTATATGAAGCACGGATTACGCTCAGGGATCAGCATCGCATAGCGGCGTTGGAACCCGCTCGGCGATCCTCAGGTACATCGGTGTACATTGCGGTCGCCTCGCGGGTTCCGCCTGGCTTTGCTCGCTTTTCCCTGAGCGCTCATCATTGTTCGACAGCGGAGGGCTGAGTCCTAACAGGCAACCCCGGCCTTCCCACTCGATACAGCTTTAATATCTTAAATGGTGCACTCGTAGATCGCCGCTGAGTGAAGAAGCGGAGAAGAGATTACGGTGAATGGTTCGGGCCAATACGATGTGCTGGTGATCGGCGGCGGGCCGGCGGGCACGGCCGCCGCCTGGCACGCCGCGCGCGGCGGGCTGCGAGTGCTGCTAACCGAGATGGGCCGACCGGGCCAGGACCGGGTCTGCGGCGAATATGTTTCGCAGGAAGCCACGCCCGTGCTTGAGCGCATGCTGGCCCGTCAGTCGCCCGAGGTGCTGGCGGCGGCGCCGCGCATGAGCTGGCTGCGGCTGGCGCCGCAATACGGGCCGGCGCGGCGGGTTCCCTTGCCCCGGCCGGGGCTGGGCATCAGCCGGCCGCGGCTGGATGCCGCGCTCTGGCAGGCGGCGCAATCGGCCGGCGCGGAGGCAATGGCCGAAACCCGCGTGCGTGCGGTGCGGGCCGCAGCCGCGGGATATGAAATTGAAATGGAAAGCGCGCGCCGGGAGCCGGCTCGCACAGTGCATGCCCGCGCGCTGGTCGTGGCCTGCGGCCGCTGGTGGCGGATCGCAGGTCTCTCCAGCCCGGCGGATCATAGGCATCGCGATGGGAATTGGGCCGGCGTCAAGGCGCGGTTCATCATGCCCGAAAGGCCGGAGAGCAAGCAGCCGGCGGTGGAACTGTATTGCTTGCCCGAAGGTTATTGCGGACTGGCGCCGGTGGAAGATGGCCGGGTCAATGTATGCTGCCTGATCCGGCGGGAGCGGCTGCGCGGAACGGCGTCCGGGGGCATTCAGTCCATGGCCGCATGGCTGAATGAAGCCGCCGTCAACCACGAATTGAAGGCACGGCTGGCGGGCGCGCGCCAGGTGACGGCTACGGTGACGACCGCCCCGGTACGGCTGGGCGAAGGCGCCGCGCGGCAGGCGGAACATCTGTTGGCCGGCGATGCCGCCGGATTTCTCGATCCCTTCACCGGCGACGGCATTGCCCGCGCACTCTGCGGCGGCGCCCGGGCCGGCATGCTGCTGGCAACGGCCAGTCAATCCGGCGAACGCAACTGGCCCGCGCGCGCGGCCGGCGAATATGAAAGCGAATGGCGGCGATCGGGACAGCCGGCCTTTCGGGCCGTTATGGGGTTAAGACCATTACTGGGACTGCCGGTGGGACTGCAGAACGCGATGATCTATCTGCTTGCGCGGCCGGGGCTGGCGCGGTTGTGTTTTGCCGCCACGCGCTGGCGCATGGAGCACGCTCAGGGATAAGCGCCGCAGAGCGGCGTTTATAGCTACATCCGATTTCAGTGATGCCAATCTTCGTGCAGCGCCCGCCGCGAGCGGAGCTGACCGGCATCGTTCCAGGCGCTGCTGAGCCAGTTTTCCCGGGTTTTTTCTCCCGGCAGCCATTCCGGCAAAGGCATGAGCAGGCGGGTTGACAGGGCGCTGGCGTAGGGCTCATACATACGGCGCAAATCCGCCAGGGCATCGTAGCAAGTATCGGCGCCGACCCAGGGAATATCGGCCTGGAATAAAAATTTCCGCAGCCGGGCAAGCTGCGGCCCGGGCAGCCGGAGGGTTGAATCGAAGGGCGCGGGCTGAATGTGCATCACCTGCGCCAGATCCACCAGGGCGTGGCGGGCCAGGGCAAAACTGAGCCGGGCTTGCCGGGTCACGGCGGCCTCGGGCATGGAATGATTCAATGCCAATGGCGCCGGCTCGGAACAGCCCGCCCCGGCGATGACCAGCGTGCAGGCATCCAGCATGGTGACGAGCGTGGCCAGCCAGGACTGATTGTCGTGCAGGGAGCGGAAATAACCGAGCACCGGATACGAGATATGGCTCTCCATTAAATCGGCGGTCCAGACCTCAAAATCCTTGAGCAGTTGCGTAAGCTCATTGACGTCGCGGGCGCCGCGCCGTAAAAGTTCGCCGGCGCTGGGCGGCGAGCCGGCGCGGGCGTCGAGCAGCGAGATGTTGCCCTCGCGGCGGCTGAAAGCCTGGTAAATTACGGGCAAATAGCCGATGACCAGAGCCAGAAAACCGAAGCCAGTTCCGGCTTCGAGAATGGTCAGCAGCCGGCCCCAGCCGCCGGCAGGCTGGATCAGGCCGAGAGTGAAAAAATCACTGCCGCTGGCAAACCAGAGTCTGCCCCAGCCGCCGCCCACCAACGCCCAGCGCATCAGCACAAAAGCGGCCATCAGCGCCCCGGCCCAGAAGATGAGCAGCAGCAGCAGCGAGAGCGGGCCGAAGATGCCGAGCCAGGCCTCGCGGCGGCGCGGGTTCTGAATCCGCCGCAGCACGGCCCGGGAAGGCTCCCAGGTGGAAATATAAAATGCCCGCGCCAATCGCCAGCGCCGGGTCACGCGCCGGGGCAGCACGATGGTTTCAAACCCATCCCAGAGCACGGCAAAATAGAGAGCCACGCCCAGACAGCCCGCCAGGATATGGGCCAGCCGCAAAAGCATACTCCATTGAAGCACACTGAAGCCGCCGCGGGCGGCATGCCCGCCGGCGGACGGGAGTGACATGGACGTGAAGCCGGATATGAATAAAAACGGGACGGCGATGGCCACCGTCCCGCGCAAAAATCGGAATTGAAGCCGCGGTTATTCGATGCGGCCCTTGTTCATATAGAGAATGAAGTGCGGCTTGAGGCTGTAGCGGTAAGGCACACCCAGAACCGTAACCTGGATGCCACGGCGGACGACATGGCGAATGACCAGCTCTACCCGCACATCGGGGCGGCCGTTGGGCGTGGCCGACTCGGGAACGGCCAGGACAATATACGTGGGCTGCGAATGGATAACCGTGCCTTGCAGTTCAAGACCCACGCCCCGGATCTGGGCCCATTCCTTAGCCCGGTGATCTGGGCGCTTTAAACGGGCGACAATGCCGGGGAAGCTGTCAGCCGGCGGCAGGGCGTGGAGTTCCTTCTGATACTGGGCTTCTTCCTGGTTATATTTCGCCTGGGCCTGGGCGTTGGCGATATCCGCATAGGAAACGATGTGATAGCCGGCCGGCTTTTGCGCGTGCGCCAAAGCCTGGGCTTTGACCGCTGACGCGCCCTGGGCCGAGCCATGATACTGGCTATAGACCTGGGTGAAATAGCTGTTGAACGAGGACACCTGCGGGGCCAGGGCGGCGGCGCGGGCGAGATCGTAAATGCCCGTCTGATACTGCGGGGGCTTGGTCGTCAACCGCGACAAGCCCATCCAGTAGTAAACCAGCGGATCTTTGGGATTAATGCGCGCCGCGGACTGGAAATGAGGAATGGCGGCGGCGTAGTTTTTATGCTGCAGAGCCACAAAACCCAGACCGCGCTGGAAGATTTCCCGCGCCTGCGCCTGCTGCGCCGCGAACGTGGCGGCGGGCAGCTGCGGCGGACGGGGAATGGCGTTGAGCGCCTTGAGGCCGCAGACACCGGCGGTCTGCAGCTGTTGCAGCTGGGTTTGCAGATCGGAGTCGTTGGGCTGAATGACCTGAGGCAGGTAGGTGGCGGATAGAAAATAGACGGCGAGCTGCACCGGCGCGGAGGTGGCTCCGGAAGCCAGCAGCTTTTTCCCTACAGCCAGGGCGGGGACGGTTTTGCCGGCCTGCGCGTAGGCATTCATTTCTGCCTGCAAGGCGGCCTGTCTGTAATCGGAGCCAGGGAACTCTTTCACAAAGGCGGCAAACAACTGGGCTTTTTGCAAGGGAGTCGCGGCACGAGTCGCGGCCACATAGGCGTTGTACTCCGCCATGCCTTGTTTCCATTTATAGCCGGACGTATTGGGCGCCGGGGTCAGAGGCAGGCATTGGGCATCAGCACTGCCGGGAGCCTGCCAGGCCCACGCCGCCACAATCGCAATCAAGAGCAAGATCAGGGTCCGCGCCAACTTCATGCATTCATCTCCTTTAGGTTTCGCCGCCAATCATTGAGAATGTCAACGATAACGCGCCGCAGCGCCTTTTTCCCTGGCCCATTCCCGGCGAGAATCACCGGCCTATTTATAGGATGCGACACTCGGGATGCTGGATAGTTTATCCTTTCTACCAGCCCCTTGACCACTCCGGAAGGGAAAATTTTACCGTTTTTTCAAATTTACAGCATCCGGCAGGCTGTCGGACCGCAAAAATCCAGTTATTTTTACAAAAAACTGAATCTGGATTCACATGCCGCAAGCCGGTACACTCCCAAAGATGATGATTGCCGGGCTTGATGGGGGCGGAAGCCAAATCACCTGCCGTATCGCCGCGGTCACGGGAGAAGTGCTGGGCGAAGCCCGGGCGGGCGGCGCCAGCCTGACCCATTGGAGCCCGGAGCAGGTCGTGGAACATCTGGCGCTGGCGATGCAAGGCGCATTGCATCAGGCCCAAAGAGCGCAGGACGCCGGCCAGATTGCCGCTTTATGCGCGGGGTTCGCCAGCGCCGGCGATCTCCGGCGGCGCAGCCAGTATGAAACGATGCTGCGGAAATTGGCGCCGGAAGCCCGGATCATGCTGGTGACCGATGCGGAACTGGCGCTGGCCGGAGCGCTGGATGGCGAACCGGGGATTGTGGTCATTTCCGGCACCGGCTCGATCGCCATGGGGCGCAATGCCCAGAACCAAATCGCCCGGGCGGGCGGAAACGGACCCGAACAGGGGGACGAGGGCAGCGGATACTGGATCGGACGCCAGGCCGTGCGCCGGGTGATCGGGGCAGTCCAGGATACGAAATCACCGACCGCATTCCATGCCTTCATACTGGCGCATTGGTCCAAGCGCGATGTGCATGAGCTTGTGAATTGGCTGCAGGAAAGCCATCGTAACGGAATACGGGTCGCGTATGCCGGCCTGGTTCCGCTGGTGGCGCAGGCGGCGCAAGCGGGCGACGCGGAGGCGCGGGCCATATTGACGGATGCGGGCCGGGAACTGGCGCGGTTAGCGCAGAGCGTGGCGCTCGAATTACAAATGCCGGCGCCGCGCGTGGCCGGCTGCGGAGGCGTGTTGCAGCATGTCGAAGCCGTGGCCGCGGCGCTCCAGACCGCCCTGGCCGACGCCTTGCCGCAGGCCCGCTGGACGCAGCCGGCCGGGCCGCCGGTGGCGGGCGCGATACGCCTGGCACAGCAGTTGATGATGCAAGCGGAGTGACGGCGATGCCATACTCTTCCTCCGCAGAGCGGCTATAAACATGGGCCTGCAGCGCATAGATTTTCTGATCCTGCTGATCTATCTGGCCGGCATCACGGTGTTTGGCGTGCTGCTGCGGCGCCGGCAAGGCGGGCTGCGGGATTATTTTCTGGGCGGCCACCAGACGCCATGGTGGGCCATTATGCTCTCCATCGTGGCGGCGGAAACCAGCGTGCTGACGATCATCAGCACGCCGGGACTGGCGTACGCCGGCAACCTGACGTTTCTGCAACTGGTGCTGGGCTATCTGGCCGGGCGGGTGGTGATCAGCGCGCTGCTGCTGCCGCAGTATTTTCAGGGCGAGCTGTTTACCGCCTATCAGCTCATGGAACGGCGGTTTGGGGCGCGCATGCGCCGGGTTACGGCGGGGATTTTTTTAATCGGCCGGGCGCTGGCCGAAGGCGTGCGGCTGTTCGCCATCGCCATCGTGGCCGGCGCGGCGCTGGCCCGGCTGCCGGCGCTCGGCATTCCCATCCATTTTTCGCTGCCCGCGATCATTATTATTTTGACCACGCTGACTTTGATTTACACCGCGGCGGGCGGCCTGCGCGCCGTCATCTGGACCGATGTTCTGCAGATTTGCATTTATATGGCCGGCGCGGGGCTGAGCCTGGTTCTGATCCTGCATGCCATTCCCGGAGGCTGGGCGCGGGTGTGGGCCGCGGCCGCCGCGCACGGGCATAAATTCCAGGTCTTTGATTTTGCCTTTTCCTGGCGCCAGCCCTACACCTTCTGGTCGGGGGTTCTGGGCGGAATGTTTTTGACCGCGGCGACGGACGGCACCGATCAACTGATCGTGCAGCGATTGCTGGCCGCGCGCAATCTGCGCGACAGCCGCAAGGCGCTGTTCGGAAGCTGGCTGGTGATTTTTGCGCAGTTCGCGGTTTTTCTGGTGATTGGTGTTTTGTTATTTGTCTATCACCTGCATCATCCCCGGCCCCTGGGGGGAAGATTCGGCCGCTATGACCGCATTTATCCCAGCTTCATCGCGCGGCATTTTCCCGTGGGCCTGGGCGGGCTGGTGCTGGCGGCGATCATCGCGGCGGCGATGTCGAACCTGAGCGCGGCCCTGAACTCGCTGAGCTCGGCGACGGTGATGGATTTTTACCGCGCCTGGCTGGCGCCGGAAAAAAAAGAAGCGCATTACCTGCGCGTTTCGCGCCTGGCCACGGTATTCTGGGCGCTGATACTGGGTCTGGTTGCCTACGCCAGCCGGCATTCCGCTTCGGTGCTGGAGTTGGGGCTGACGATTGTCTCCATCCCCTTCAGCGGCCTGCTGGGGGTGTTTGTTCTGGGCACGGCGACGCGCCGCACCGATGAGCGGGGAGCGCTGGTGGGCATGGCCGCGGGGATCGCGGTGTCGCTGGGATTGTACGCCCGCGGCATCCCGTTCACCTGGTTTCTGGTGCTGGGCACGCTGGCCGCGCTGGGCGCGGGTTACGGCGTGAGCCGGCTATGGCCACAAAGGAAGCAAACCCAGGCATGATGAAAACCGAGACCCAGACTTCCGACGGGCTGGTGCGCGCGCTGGGCCGGCTGGACAGCGTGGCCATGGTGGTGGGCACGCTGATCGGCACCGGGATTTTTTTTGTCGCCGGCGACATGATCCGCGCCGTGCACAGCTTCAGCCTGGTGCTGCTGGCCTGGGTGGTGGGCGGATTGCTGTCCTTGACGGGCGCGCTGGCCTACGCCGAGCTGGGCGCGCTGCGGCCCCAGGCGGGCGGGGAATATGTGTATCTGCGGGACGGCTTCGGGCGGTTTTATGGATTTTTGTACGGCTGGGGCATGTTCTGGATTCTGCGTCCAGCCTCGACCGCAACCATCGCCTCGGGGCTGGCGCTGGCCTGCGCCTATCTGTTTCCCGTTTTGCGGCACCCGCTGCTGGGTCCGGTCAACGGCATTCAGGCGGTGGCCGGGCTGGCGATTGTGCTGGTGACGGGGATTAATTATTTTGGCGTGCGCCAGGGCGGCCGGGTGCAGACGATTTTTACCGGACTCAAGCTGGCGCTGCTGGTGGGCATGACGGCGGCGGCCTTTGCCTTTGCGCGCGGCGACTGGCGGCATCTGAGCCAGCCGCTGGCCGGAGCGGCCACGCTGGGCGGCTTCAGCGCGGCGCTGGTCAGCGCGCTCTGGGCCTATGACGGCTGGAACAATCTGACCATGGCGGGGAGCGAGATTCGCGACCCGCAGCGCAATATTCCGCTCGCCCTGCTGGGCGGCATCGGGCTGGTGTTTGTATTTTACGTGGCGGTGAATCTGGCCTATTTTTATGTTCTCGGGCCGGCGGGGGTGGGCGCGCACCGCAATGTCGCGGCCGCCATGGTCGCGGTCTTCAGCGGCCGGCATGCGGCCGGGCTGGTGGCGGCGGCGATCCTGATCTCGGCCTTTGCCACGCTCAACAGCTCGATTTTATCGGGCGCGAGAGTGCCGTTCGCGCTGGCGCGCGACGGCTTGTTTTTCCGCGGGCTGGCCCGGGTCCATCCCCGCTACCGCACGCCTTCGGTTTCGCTATGGGTGCAGTGCGTTTTTACCGTGGCGCTGGCGCTGACGGGCACCTATCAGCGGCTTTATACGCTGACCATTTTTGCCGAGTGGCTGTTTTACACAATGGCGGTGCTGACGCTATTCGCGTTCCGCCGCCGGGGCGAGCGGGGCGCGTTCCGGGGCTGGGGCTATCCGGTGCTGCCGGCGATTTTCGCGCTGGTGGCGGCGGCGCTGCTGATCGAAACCTTCCGGCACCATATGGGCGATTCGGCGCTTGGGCTGGGCATCATCCTGCTGGGCGCGCCGGCCTATCTGATCTGGCGGCGCAAGGCGCCCGCATTGCCTCAGGCGTGATGGTAAACTTCCCAGCCCAGGTAATTGCCCAGGGCTTCGGCAATCGGCGCGGCCACGTGCGAGCGGTTGACCGAGACGTGATGCTCGAAGCCTTCGCGGCAGGCATAGGCCAGCAACGCCTGCAGGCGCGGCACCTTGACCACGCCGTAGCCGCCAAAGCTGGCGAGCGCGTCGGCGGTGCTTTCGCCCTCGGTCACATAGGCGCGCAGCCTGCCCTGAATGTCGTCGCTGGAAATTCTTAGTAACGTCAGCGGTCCGGGCGTGATCTTGCCGGTCACGGTGCCGTACGTATTGGCCTGGCCGACCGAGCCGGCGATGATTTCCTGAAAATCCATCTTCCAGTCGGCGGCGGCAAAAAAGTCTTTGGGCAGATTGGAGCAATGAAAAATGACGGCTTTGTCGGGATCATCGCCGAAATTATTGTTCCAGTCCACGATGGCGCTGGCCGAGCCGCTGGCCAGCTGCAGGGCGCGCATGGCCAGCATGCCCACCATATCCACTTCGCAGGCGCTGGGCACCAGGCCCTGCGACATCATGCTCATGATGGTGCAGGGCACCACGCCGAAGAACTCTTCGAGCGCGGTCCAGCATTGGATGCTGGCGCCGGTGAGCTCATGGGCCGCCATCCACTGCTCGATGACCACCCCCAGCTTGGCCATTTTCAGCAGCGCGGCCCGGGGCACGCTGCCGGTGGGGACGTAATGCTGAATGGCCGCCAGCTTGTCGCTGACCGCGGCGGCATCGTCGGCGAGACGGCCGATGCGGCCCAGGATCTCCGATAAATCAATGACCTCGACGCTGATGCCGGCGAGCTCGAGCAGTTTTTCGCTGTAGCGCACGGTGTTGAAGGCCGCGGGCCGGGCGCCGATGGCGCCGACGCGGGAGTGGCGCAAGCCGCGCACGATGCGGCAGACGGCGGCAAAATCGGCCAGGTCGCGGCGCAGCGCAGCCGAATCCACGGCGCTGACATGCTCGCGCGTGAGGCTGTACTTGATGCCGAACTGGCGCAGGTTGTTGCAGGCCGACATTTTGCCACAGAAACTGTCGCGGCGCTGGCCCATGCGCATCTGGCCGGCGGCATCGGGAAACGCGTGCACCAGCACCGGAAGGTTCAGCTCAGAAAGGCGAAGGGCGGCGGCAATGGCGCGTTCGTCGCCAAAATTGGGCAGCGTGACCAGCACGCCATCCAGCTCATCGCGATGACGGCGGAATAAGGCGGCGCATTGTTTCGCCTCCTGGTAGCTTTCCACCGCGCCATGCCGGGTTTCCTCCGGGGTAAGGCAGATGGGGCGGATGTTCCAGGCTTCCAGTTGCGCCAGCATCGCGGCGCGGCCGTCCCGCGCCAGCTCGGCGGGGAAAAATCCGCGGTTGCCGACGATAACGCCCAGGGTAGCGGAAGGAGATTGAAGTTTCATGCTTGCTCCGCAAGTCTAGCATCGGCGCGAGCCGAGTGGGGAGGCAAAAAATTAATTCCGAGGCGGAGTTTTTTTACTCCCAAAAATGCCGAAGACCTTGCCCCAGAAGCCTTTTTTCTTTTTTGCCGGCTTCGGCGGAGCGAGCGACTGCGCCGCGGGCGCCCGCACGGCGGGGTAGCGGGCAATCACCCGCGGCGGCGGAGGCGGCGCGGACGAGCTATGACCAAACAAGCGGGCCACGCCCCGCGCCAGCGCATGGGGAAACTGCTGGATGGCATGGGCGATGCAGCTGCCGCCGGGCTGGGTGCCGGCGATGTAATACACCACGCGGGTCTTGCCCGAACTGCTGGGGCAGAGAGGCGATACCGGGCGCAGGGTCTTGCGGTCGAGCGTGAGGGATACGATGCCGGGCGGCGGCGCGATGGGAGCGGGATTGGCGTATTGGGGCAGGCTCAGCGCCCCTTTCATGAACTCCGCCCAGATGGGCAGGGCGGAGTTGGCGCCTTGCAGATTTAAATTGTGATAGTCGTTCAACCCCACCCAGACCAGGCATTCCAGATTGGAGGAAAAACCCGCGAACCAGCCGTCATGCGCGGTTCCGGTCTTGCCATACAGCGGGGCATTCAGCCCCAGAGCGGCCACCCCGGCGCCCGTGCCGTGGGTAATCACCGACTGCATGAGGTTATCCACCAGAAAGGCAACCCGCGGGTCGAGCAAAGGCGTGGCCCGGGCATGATCGCGTATGACCTCCACTCCGCGATGATTTTTAACCGCGTAGATGAGACGCGAGCGCACCATGACGCCGCCATTGGCAAAAACGGTATAGCCTTGCGCCATGGCCCAGGGGCTGGCGCCATAGGAGCCAATGGCCATGGCCGGCGTGGGTTCGATGCCCCGGATGCCGGCGGCGCGGGCCAGGTCCACCACTTTGTTGTAGCCCACCTCGGTGGCCAGCGAAATGGTGGCGTTATTGAGCGAATGCTCAAGCGCCTGCCAGAGCGTGACCTTGCCCATGTATTCGTTTTCAAAATTCGCCGGCTGATAGCCGCCGGCGAAGGTGGTGGGCTCGTCCATCAGGGTGCTGCTCTCGGTAATGGCCTGAGAGCTGCCGTCGAGAGCGGTATTGAGCGCGGCGGCATAGACAAAGGGCTTGAAGATGCTGCCGGTGGGCCGCACCACGAAGATGTGATTCAACTGGCTGAGGGCATAGTCGCTGCCTCCCACCAGGGCCTTGACGGCGCCGGTGTGGGGATCGATGGCGATCAGGGCGGCCTCGGGCTTTTCTCCGGCCTTATGCACCCAGCGCACCCAGCGCCAGCCATGGGCGGTGAGCACGCGGTGCATTTTGCGGCGGGCCAGCAGCGCATCCACCTGTTTCAGGCCGCGGTTGACGGCCTGGGTGGCGATGGCCTGCAGGCGGGGATCGAGCGTGGTGTAAATATGAAAGCTTTGCGACAGCAGCTGGCGGGCGGGAATGCTGCGGCTCAGCTCATCCTGCACCATGCCGACGAAGTAGGGCGCATCGCCGCTTTCCTGATAGAGCGGCGCCAGCCGAATGGGCGTGGCGCGGGCCGTTTTTTCCTGGGCGCGGCTGATAAAGCCGTCTTTGCGCATCATGTGCAGCACGAAATTGCGCCGCGCGAGAGCGCGATGAGGATGGACATACGGATCATCCAGGCTGGGACCGTGCAGCATTCCGGTCAACAGCGCGGCCTGGGGCAAGGTCACCTGCTGGACCTTGATTCCGAAGTAGGCCTTGGCGGCCTCGCCAAACCCGCGGATGGCATAGGTACCGTGCTGGCCTTCGTAAACTTCATTGGCGTAAAGGGTCAGAATGTGCTGCTTGGTGAAGCGCTGCTCGAGTTCAATCGCGATCAGCATTTCTTCCAGCTTGCGAACATAGGTTTTTTTCGGGGTCAGGAAAAAATTGCGGGCCACCTGCATGGCGAGCGTGCTGGCGCCCTGCTCTTTATAGCCGGCGCGAATGTCACGATACATGGCGGCGGGAATGCGCAGCCAGTCAATGGCGCCATGCTGAAAAAAATACCGGTCTTCGGTGGCCAGCAGGGCATGAATTAAATCCGGCGGCAGATCGCGGTAATGCAGAAGCTGGCGTTTTACGCCACGGCGGTTATACAGCGTGGTCAGCACCTGCGGCTCGAGCCGGTAGGAAGGCATCTCCAGACCGGTGGTGGGGTCGGTAATGGCCGCAATCTGGCCGCTGGCAAAAGTGATGACGGTGGGTTCGGGGGAATGAAACGAAGACGGGCCGGGCTGGATGCCAATCTGGCCGGCGGCCAGGCGAAAGGTGCCGACCGGCGAGGCCTGATGCTCGGAGTAGCCGGCCTGGCGCAGTTCGCGGGCGATGGCCTGGGGCGTGATGGTCTCCCCCACCACGACTTTTTCCGGCGCGGCGAAAAGAATCGAGGGATGGGCGAAGATTTGCCCGCTGAGACGCTCGTCAATCAGGCGGGCATAGCGGTTGTAAAGATGGATGAAAACCAGGCCGCCGATTACAAAGGCCGCCAGCAAAAGAGCCAGCGCCACTTTCGTGACCGGATGCAGCAGCCAGCTCCAGCGGCGCCGGGCTTGGACTTTGACTTTCAGCTTCGCCTCCCCTGGCCGGAGATGGAAATTCCGGCATCACGGTCTATAAGTATGTTTTTCCCAACTTCAGAATACATCAGGCAAAAAGCGTTATTGGCGAATTGCGGCGGCGGAAAGTTGATCAGGCGGGCGCCGCAATCCGGGCCTCAGCGAGGGTAGGGATGGTGATGCAACAGCGCCAGGGCGCGATAGATCTGCTCAAACAGCATGACCCGGGCCAACTCATGGGAAAAAGTCATGGGCGAGAGCGAAATACGGGCCGCGGCGGCGGCGCGGGCGGCGGGGCTAAAGCCGGCGGCCGGGCCCAGGCCGAAATAGAGCGTCCGATCCTGCTGAGCGAAAGCGCGTTCGAGACGGCGGGAAAATTCCAGTGAATCCCAGGCCTCGCCGGCGGGGTCGAGCAGCCACAGCCGGCCGGGAGCGGCCCGGCGCAGCAGCTCGGCCTCGCCCTGGCGTTCGCTCAGTTCGGTGGTTTCCAGTTGCGCCCAGCGGCCGATCCGGCGCTGGTAATCGGCCGGCCAGTCCCGTGCCGCGGGAGTTTTGGTTTTACCGATCCAGAGGATATGCAGGCGCATATGGGTTCATGGCCGGGCCGCAACGGCAACACCGTGCCCGGCATGGCGGTCACAGATGCCGCGTCAGGATCAGGCGCAGGGCAATCAGCCCGCCCATCACCAGCATAATGCCGCGCAGCCAGGCCGAGGGCAGGCGGCGCGTGATATGGGCGCCGCTCCAGCCGCCCAGAGCGCAGCCGGCCGCCATGCCGAGTCCCGCCGTCCAGACGATCATGCCCTGGGTGATGTAATAGGCGATGGCCAGGGATTTGATGGCGCAGGCCAGCAGATTTTTTACCCCGATGCCGGAGCGCAAATCCCGCAGTCCCACCACGGCCAGCGCGCTCAGGATCAGGATGCCCATGCCGGCGCCGAAATAGCCGCCGTAAATCGCGACCGCCAGCACCAGGCCGCCGCCGGCCAGAATGTGCGAGGCCGCGGGTCCGCCCTCGCGGCGGGGAATCCAGCGGGAGAGCACCGGGTCGAGCGCCAGCGCCAGCGTGGCGGCCAGCACCAGCAGCGGCGCCATCTGCGCGAACCAGTGATTGGGCGTGCGCCGCAGCAGCCAGGCGCCCAGCGCGCCGCCGGCCAGCGCCGGGGCCAGCCATTTTTTCAGCATCGGCTTCGCGCCGGCGGGAAACTCACGCCGCAGCCCCCAGGCGCCGGTCAAGGTGCCGGGCCAGACCGCGAGCGAGTTGGTTGCGCTGGCCAGCTTGCCGGGAATGCCCAGCCACAACAGAGTGGGAAAGGTCAGAATCGAGCCGCCGCCGGAGACCGAGTTCATCACCCCGGCGGCGAGTCCGGCGGCGAAAACGGCGGCAAAACGCAGCATCACGCGGGAGGCTGGCGCGGGCGAAAGGGCTGCGGCCAGCATGGCGGCAGAGACCGGGCTCAAATCTGGGCCACGCGCGATTGAGCTTCCAGGCTGGCGCGGACTTTGTTGATCAATGCCTGCACGGTAAACGGCTTGCGCAACAGATCACCGCCGGCGCCCGCCGTTTCCCAGCCGCCTTCAATATAGCCGGACATAAATAAAATGCGGATCTGAGGCATTTCCTGGCGCACCCGCTCGGCCAGTTCGCGGCCGTTCATGCCCGGCATGACGACATCGGTCAGCATGAGCGAAACATCCTGCCCGGATGTATGCAGGCGCTCGAGGGCGCTGACACCGTCGGGCGCATCAATCACGCGATAACCGAAATCACTGAGGATTTCAGCGGCCAGGGCGCGCACCTCGGATTCATCTTCAACCAGAAGAATGGTTTGATTGCCCCCGGTCGGGGCGGCAGTAACAGGCAATTCAGGCGCCATAATCGCATCCGGGCGCGGCAGCCAAATGGTGAAGCGGGAGCCGGCGCCTAACCGGCTGGCGACTTCGATGCCGCCGCCACTCTGCTTGACAATACCATAGACCATGGCCAAACCCAAGCCGGTGCCTTTTCCCTGCGGTTTGGTGGTAAAAAAGGGATCAAAGATGCGCGCCCGCACCTCGGCCGTCATGCCGGAACCGTTATCGCTAACTTGCAGGCAGGCATAATTTCCGGGGCTTAAATTCAACTCACGGGCCCGCTCATCCGGCAACGCGGTGTCGCGGACCGCAAGGATAATTTCTCCGCCCTGGGGCAAGGCGTCGCGGGCGTTGATGACAAGATTCAACAGCACTTGTTCGATCTGACCGGGGTCGGCCAGCGCGGGCACCGGCTGGGCCGGAGTTTCCAGGCGCAGCGCCACCGAGGGGCCGAGGATGGGCAGCAGCAGCGGCCGCAATTTCAGGGTCAGGTCGCTTAAATCGAAACCCCGGGGCGTGAGCGTCTGGCGCCGGCCGAAGGCCAGCAATTGCCCGGTCAAGGTGGCGGCGCGTTCGGCGGCCTGCACCACGCTTTCAATGCGCTGCCGGTGCGGCTCTTCTTTCACCACGCGGCGCAATAGATCGGCATGGCCGAGAATCACCGTCAGCAGATTATTGAAATCATGGGCCACGCCCCCGGCCAGCCGCCCGACGGCTTCCATTTTTTGCGCTTCCCGCAGATGGTCTTCCAGTTGCCGCTGTTCGGTCACATCGCGGAAAAACCAAAGTCCAATGGAGCCTTCGTCGAGATTGGTTTCCAGTCCGATATCTCCCGGCCCCGAGAGCCGCAGCGCCAGCGCCTCGCAGACGCGTTTTTCTCCGTTATTACGAAGAATCTGCATTTCTCCCTGCCAGCGGCCGGGCCCGTGGGCGGACGCCAGATCGAATTCCGCGGGCGGATGGATGAAAAACTGGCCGAGCGCGCATCCGGCCAGCTCTTCGCGGCCGCCGGCCAGCAGCCGTTCGCCGGCCGGATTGAGGTCGAGCAGGCGGCCGCGCGCATCCACCAGCGCCATGGCTTCCGTGGAATTGGAAAACACCAGCGCCTGGCGCTGCCAGACGGCTTCGCTGCGCTTGCGCTCGCGGATATCGCGCACGCTGGCGGCAATCAGGCGCTGTTCGCCAAAGAGCAACTGGCTGGCAATCACTTCCACCGGCACGCGGCCGCCGTCGCGGCGGCGATACATGCGCTCGCCCAGCTCATGCAGGCCGGTGGTGAGAATTTTATGGACGTTGGCGTCAATCGAGCC
>JAKAZV010000173.1 GCA_021826505.1 Acidobacteriota bacterium
GCAGCATAGCTTTGGCCACAATTGGCGGGCCAGCCTGGCTTACGTGGGCAATGAAGGCACGCACTTGCCGCGCTTCATGGAAGGCAATCCCGCGGTGTATGTGCCGGGACAGTCCTCCGAGCAAAACGTGAACCAGCGCCGTTTATATTCCGGCTGCACGCTGGCCCAGCCCAACAACTGCAATTACGGCTCTTCGGGGCTGATCAGCAGCATCGCCAACTCGTCCTATAACGCGGTGGAGGCGGAGCTCGACCGCCGTTTCGCGCGCGGGCTGGAAATGCAGTTTTCCTATACTTTTTCCAAATCCCTTGATGACTCGTCTTCATTCAACATAGGCGGCTCGGGCAGCGGCGGCGTGGCCGGGGAGAATGATCTGGCCCAGAACCCGTTTAATTTAAAGGCGGAATATGGCCGTTCGCTGTTTGACGCCAACAACCGCTTCGCCATGAATTACGTCTGGCAGATGCCGGCCGCGCCGTTTTTACGGCCGGTGCTCAGCGGCTGGACGGCGAGCGGCATTATTACGCTGCAGAGCGGCATGCCGTTCACCGTCTATGATCCCAACGATGTTTCGCTCACCGGCAGCGCTCCCGAGATCAGCGGCTATTCCTCGAATCGGCCGAACCTGGTGGGCAATCCTAACTCCGGGCCGCACACGGTGGCGCAGTGGTTTAACGTGAAGGCGTTTCAGCAGTTGAATCCGGTAACCCAGGCCGGACAGTTCGGCAGCGAGGGCCGCAATGTGGTCAACGGTCCGGGGCTGACGGATTGGGATTTTTCGCTGCTGCGCACGGTGCAACTGGCGGAGACGCAATCACTGCAGTTCCGGGCCGAAATTTTTAACCTCTTCAACCATCCAAACTTCGATCTGCCCAACAACGAAATCGGAACTCCCAATTTCGGGGCGATTACCGAGGCGCAGAATCCGCGGCTGGTGCAGTTGGCGCTGCGCTATCAATTTTGATGCGGGCTCTGACCTCAATGATGCCGGCCCAGACCGCAAACCAGCCCGCGCGATGGGGCCTTGCCGCCACCACGGCGCTGGTGGCGACCCAGGCCATTGGGGTGGGAATCTTTCTCACCCCGGCCAGGATGGCGCGCTCGCTGCAGTCGCCGCTCGGCGTATTTCTGGTCTGGGGATTGATGGGGATGATGGCCTGGTCGGGCGCCTGGTGCTTCGGCAAACTGGCGGCCCGCTACCCGCGGTCGGGCGGCAGCTACGTTTATCTGCGGGAAATCTACGGCCGGGATACGGCTTTTTTGTTTGGCTGGATGAGTTTCTGGGTGATGGACACGGGCGTGATGGCGGCTCTGTCGGTGGGCTTGATCAGCTATCTCGCCTATTTGCATCCGCTGCCGGTGCTGACGGTGCGGCTGCTGGGAGCGGCCCTGCCGGCGGCGATCGGGCTTGGCTATCTGCTGCTGCCGGCCGGCACGCTGCGCGCGTTGACGGCGGTGAACCTGCTGAAGCTGCTGCTGGTGGGCGGGCTGCCGCTATGGATATTTTTTTCCGGCCGCGGAAGCTGGAACCATCTGCGGCCCATGTGGCGCCCCGTGCCGGCCCCGTGGGCCGGGCATCTCGGCGGAGCCGTGGTGGCGGCATTTTTTGCCCTTGCGGGGTGGTGGGAAGCCACCAAGGTCGCGGAAAAAATCCGCGATCCCGAGCGTACGCTGCCGCGGGCCTTGGCCTGGGGCATTGGCTGCATGATTGCCATGTACGCGCTGCTGACCGCGGCCTTGCTCTATCTGATTCCCATCGCGCGGCTGGCGCCCGGAGAGGCTTTTCTGGCACAGGCGGGGATGGCGCTGGCCGGAGTATGGGGCGCGCGGATTCTGACCGGGCTGGTGGTGCTGTGCGTGGCGAGTATGGTGGGGTCATTGCTTTTAACCACGCCGCAGGTGTATCTGGCCATGCGCCGGGACGGATTGTTTCCCGAGGGGCTGGCGCGGATGAACGCGGACGGCTGGCCGGCGCGGATCACGGCTGTGCAAATGCTGATGATCGCGCTGCTGGCGCTGACCGGCTCGTTTGCCGCCATCGCCGCTTTTCCGGTGTTTTCCGCGGTGCTGTTTCTGGCGCTGACCGCGGGCGGGGTGCTGCGGCTGCCGGGGCAGAGCCGGGGCACGCGCGGGCTGACCTGGCTGTTTCTCGGGCTTTCACTGCTGGTGCTGGCGCCGGTGCTGACCCATTACCGCCATGCCCTGGGGGGTGTGGCGATCACGCTGCTGGGCTGGCCGGTATGCCGCCGGATGCGGCGCAAGGAACGAGCGATCAGCCCGGCGTAAAAAATATTTGCGCGGATCCCCGGCTCCGCTTGCCGCCGTCAAAACGAATGGGAGTAAAATTTCTGGCCGCAACAACAGCGTAGAGAGAGAAGGAGATGAAATATGGCCTGGGTGCCGACGACAAAACGTAATCTGGCCGAGGGCGCTCTGCAGCAGGCGATTCAGGCGTCAGGCTCGCTGTATCCGCGCGAATATGCCACGCCGGTGACGGGGCTGAGCGAGAGCATCGTGGAATCGCACACGCTGTTTCCGGAGGTGCTCAATCATGCCTTTTCGGCCTTTGGTGCGTTGATGTCGCCCGAGCTGCCGCTGAGCCGGCGCGAGCATGAAATGATCGCGACCATGGTCTCGGCCACCAATGAATGCTTTTATTGAGTGGAATCGCACGCAGAGTTTCTGCGTCGGGTCACGCTGGAGGCTGAGATGGTGGCGGCGCTGCGGCGCGATTACCGCACGGCTCCGATTTCGGAAAAGGAAAAGGCGATGGTGGAATATGTGGTGCAATTGACGAAAGACGCCACCCGCATTACGCCGGAACACCACGCAAAGCTGCGCGCCGCGGGGTACGATGACAGGGCGCGGCTGCAGATCACGCTGATCGCGGCCTGGTTCAACTACATCAACCGGGTGGCGGATGCATTGGGAGTGGCCAAGGGGACCATGGATGATATAGAGGCCAGGGGATAAGCTTCGCATCGCTGCGTTCAAGGGGAAGGAAATAATATGCGCGCGCGTTTAATAACGCTGATGACGGTGGCCACACTGGCCAATCTGATCGCTGCCGGCTATCCCGTTTGGGTGATCCGGCCGTTTGTGGCGCAGCCGCCGCGGGCTCTGGCCTGGGCGATTCAGTTGCGCGACATCGGCCCCTGGACCACGCTGGCCGGACTGGCGGTCATC
>JAKAZV010000174.1 GCA_021826505.1 Acidobacteriota bacterium
TATTACCAGGCGGCCTGGAGCGGACATCCAGTGTTGCACCTGTTTCCGCACTGGAACTGGGCCGGCCAGGAAGGCAAGCCCGTGAGTGTCTGGGTTTATAGCAATCTGGACGCGGTCGAACTGTTTCTGAACGGCAAAAGTCAGGGCCGGCAAGATGTGGTTCCCAACCAGCACCTGCAATGGCAGGTGGCCTGGGCGCCGGGCACGATCGAGGCGGTGGGCTATAAGAACGGCCGCAGGTTCATGACCGCGCGCCGCGAAACCACCGGCGACGCGGCGCGGATTCTGCTGCGGCCCGATCGCGCCTCCATCGCCGGCGATGGAGAAGACGTGGTCGTGGTCGAGGCCCATGTGCTCGACTCCGCCGGGCGGCTCATGCCAACGGCCGACAATCTGATTCAATTTGAAGTTTCCGGCCCCGGCCACGTCATCGGCGTCGGCAATGGCAACCCGACTTCGCACGAACCCGACAAGGCCAGCCGCCGCAAAACCTTTAATGGCCTTTGCGTGGCCATTGTGCAGGCGCGGCAAGCCGCGGGCGCGCTCGAAATCAGTGCTTCCAGCCCGGGCTTGCGCTCCGCCGTGGCCCGGGTGAATGTGTCTGCCGCCGTGTCCCGCGCCCGGGTTTAACAAATTCAACCGCCATCCATTGACCTATGAAAAATATCCCTCGCTTCCTGTTGTATGGCATTGGCCTGCTGAGCGCCGGCATTTTTCTGGCCGCGGCGCGGCCCGCGCCCAGGCCGGCGGCGGCTCCCGCCGGCCGTCCCTGGCTGAACCCGCGCCAGCCCATTCGCCAGCGGGTGGCCGAGCTGTTGGCCCGCATGACGCTGAAAGAAAAGCTGGCCCAGCTCTATCCCGACTATCGCCGCCCTCATTCCGGCGGCAAACCCGTGGCGCCGCAATTTATTGACACCACCGGGACGTTTACGCCCGCCCAGGCGGCGCGCGCCATGCGCGAGTTGTTCAGCAACTACGATCATCTCAGCCCGCGGCGTTCGGCGATTTTGCGCAACGCCATGCAGCGCTATCAGATCGAAAAAACCCGGCTCGGCATTCCGCAGTTGATCTTCGGCGAGGCGCTGCATGGCTTTATGGAGTACGACGCGACCAGCTTTCCCAACCCCATGGCGCTGGCCAGCACCTTCGATACTCATCTGATCCGCCAGGACTACCGCGCCGCCGGCGATGAAGCGCGTTCGGCGGGTGTGGATCAGGTCTTCGCGCCCGATCTGGATCTGGCCCGCGATCCGCGCTGGGGCCGGGTGGAAGAGACCTTTGGCGAGGACCCCTATCTGGTCGCCCGAATGGGCGTGGCCGAAGTGCTGGGGCTGCAGGGCCGCAATTTTTATATCAATCACCATCACGTGCTGGCCACCGCCAAGCACTTCATCCACGGCCAGCCCGAGGGCGGCCGCAATACCGCGCCCTCGAATATCAGCGAGCGCACCCTGCGCGAATATTTCATGGAGCCATTCAAGGCCGTGGTGCAGCGGGCCCGGGTCGGCAGCATCATGGCCTCCTATAACGAAATCAACAGCATTCCCTCGCATGTCAACTACTGGCTGCTGACCCGCATGCTGCGCCAGCGCTGGGGCTTTCAGGGTTTTGTCACCTCCGATGGCGGCGCCCTGCCGCTCCTGGTCACGGTGCATCACGTGGCCCGCGACTACGCCCAGGCGGCGCGCGAGGCCCTGCGCGCGGGCGTGGACTACGAGCTGGGCTATGGCGTGTATAAGACACTTTATAAACAGGCCAAGGCCGGCATCGTGCCCATGAGCGAGATTAACCGCGCCGCCGGATTGATCCTGGCAGCCAAATTCCGTCTCGGCCTGTTTAACCACCCTTACGTCAACCCCGCGTACGCCGCCCGCATCACCAACGACCGCGCCCATCGCGCGCTGGCCTTGCGTTCAGCCGAGGAAGCGATCACGCTGCTGAAAAATCAGGGCTCGCTGCTGCCGCTCGACGCCGCGAAAATCAAGACCATCGCGGTGATTGGCCCGAACGCCACCGGCGTGCATCTCGGCGGATATGCCCGCAGCGCCGGGCCGGGCCATGGGGTGAGCGTGCTGGCCGGCATTCGCGCCGCCGCCGGACCGGGCATCAAAGTCCTCTATTCACCCGGCTGTGTGTTAACGCAAATTCAGGGCGGCCGGCCCGCGCCGGTGGGCTGGAACGCTTTTTACACCAATCACATCGTGCCCGTGCCCGCCGCGCAACAGCAGGGCGCCGTCGCCCGCGCCGTGGCTACCGCCCGCCGCGCCAATGTCGCTGTGGTGGTGATCGGCGACAACGAAAGCATGGACCGCGAGGCCTGGTCGGAAATTCATCTCGGCGACAGCGCCACGCTGCGCCTGCTGCCGCCGCAAAATGAACTGGTGCGCAAAATCGTGGCCACCGGCACGCCCACGGTGGTGGTCTTCATCGAAGGCCGCCCCTTGCAGTTCAACTGGATCAAGCACCATGTGCCGGCGATTCTGATGGCCTGGTTTCCGGGCGAGCAGGGCGGCGCGGCGCTGGGCAAAATTCTTTTCGGCCAGGTCAACCCTTCCGGCCATCTTCCGGTCAGCATCGCGCGCTCGGTCGGCATGCTGCCGGTGTATTACAACCACAAGCCGTCGCTGTTGCGCAACTATCAGTTCGTGAAAAACGGTCCGCTGTATCCCTTCGGCTACGGTCTCAGCTATACCACCTTCCGTTTCAGCCATCTGCAAATTGTTCCCGACGTCATTCACCCCGCTGGCACGGCCACGGTCAGCGTGAATGTAACCAACACCGGCCGGCGCGCCGGTACGGAAGTGGCGCAGATGTATATTCATCAACTGGTGGCCACGGTAACGCAGCCGGTCGAGGCGCTCAAGGGCTTTGCCCGTGTCCATCTGCGGCCGGGGCAGACGAAAACCGTGCATTTCCGCATTACCCCGCGCACGCTGGCCATTCTGGGGCTGCGGATGAAGCGCGTGGTGCAGCCCGGAATCTTTGATATCAAAGTCGGTGGCAGTTCGGTCCACACACTGAACGCGCCGCTGACCGTGGCCCGCGATGGCGCGGCCCTGCCCGCGAACTAGAGCGGAATCAGGCTGTTTTTATGGCTGTAAGTTGAATGTAATACCATGCCGCAACCCACCTCGACTGCTTCCGCCGCCGGCCGGGTCAGCCACACCCGCTGGCCCATC
>JAKAZV010000057.1 GCA_021826505.1 Acidobacteriota bacterium
CACCCTGGAAAATGCCGGCGCCCGGGAAGAGTTTCTGGCCCGCGCCGATGCCCTCATCGCTCAATGGCTGCGCGCGGCGCCGCGCCCGGGCTGGGATGAATACTTCATGCGCATTGCCCGCGTGGCCGCCACCCGCTCCAACTGCGTCAAGCGCAAGGTCGCGGCCCTCATCGTCAAAGACCGCCGCATCATCTCCACCGGCTATAACGGCACTCCGCGCGGCGTGCGCAACTGCTGCGACGGCGGCTGCCCGCGCTGCAATTCCCTGGCCGTCAGCGGCCAGGGCCTGGCCGAATGCCTGTGCTCGCATGGCGAGGAAAACGCCATCGTGCAGGCCGCCTATCATGGCATCGCGATTAAAGACGCGGTGATCTACACCACCTTTTCGCCCTGTCTGCAATGCGCCAAGATGATCGTCAACGCCGGCCTGCGCGAGGTCGTCTATAACGCCCAATATCCCCTGCACGAGGCTTCCGCGCGGCTGCTGGCCGAAGCCGGGGTCGAGCTGCGGCAGCTATCTCTGGAATAAAATCGCTAGCCGCAGGTCAGGGCCGGATCGTAATCACCTGCTTGCTTGCTGCCTGCGGAATTACCACCCGCAGCTCCCGCGTGGATGGGTTATACCACCAGCCGAAGGGCGCGGCCGTGGCCGCATGCGGCGGCCGCGCCAGCCGCGCCAGCGGCCGGCCATTCAGCCGTACGGCGCCGGGCCTGGCCTGGTTATGCAGCCAGATCTGATTGCAGGCATGATGCGGCTGGTACGTACCCCGCGCCTGGGTCAAAACCACGCGTGATGCGGCAGCGCCGGGCATATATTCGATCTGGCGCTTGAAATATACCCCGTGGCGATAATTAAAGGTGGCTCCGTCGTCCTCATAATAACTGCGGTGGGTGGCGTGGCCGGAGTAGATATCAAAGATCAGCGGCGCCGCCGGCCAGGCGGCCGTATTTTGCATCACCGGCGCGCGGAACACGATTCCGCCCGCCCGCACAAACAACGGAATCTGCCCCAGCGCCGCCGTTACCCGCAGCCGGCGCGGGCCTTGTATGACCTGGGCGGAATGGACCCGGTACCAGCGGCCGGCGGGGAAATAGACGCTGCGATAGCTCCGGTGGGCGCGCAAAATCGGCGCGATCAATAGATCGCGGCCGAAAAGATACTCACTGCCCACTGTATATGTCGCCCGCTCGCGCGGATAGTCGAGCAGCAAGGCCCGCATCACCGGCATGCCCGTCCGCGACGCCCGGTAAAACGCGTTGTAAATATAGGGCAGATATTCATAGCGGCGATCAATCGCGCGGCGGTTCCACTTCGTATGCCGCCGGCCCCAAACCCAGGGTTCCTTGCGCTCGCCGGGCGATTGCGCGTAATGCGCGCGCATAAACGGAAAAAACGCCCCCGCTTCGACCCAGCGCGTCCACAGATTGGGCGAGCCTTTGCCGATAAAGCCGCCGATATCGTTGCCCACAAACGGAAACCCGCTGATGCCCAGGCCCAGCAGCGTGGTAACCCCATGCCGCAGGTGAACCCAGTCCGAGCGTATGTCGCCGGTCCACAGCGCGGCATAGCGCTGGCCGCCGGCATAAGTCGAGCGGGTCAGCACAAACGGACGCCGGTTGGGCCGCAGCTCCCGCAGTCCCAGTTGGCTGGCCCGCGACATCTGCTGGCCAAAAACGTTGTGCACGGCGCGGCTCTCCGTGGTGCGCCCCCGGTTTTCAAACCGCGCCCGGTTGGGCATGGTGCCGCTGGCGGTATTAAAGACCGAGGGCTCATCCATGTCGTTCCATAGCCCGTCCACGCCCGCCTGGGCGAACCGCGCCACCTGCCGCGCCCACCAGGCGCGGGCGTGGGCCCAGGTAAAGTCGGGAAACGCCGCCGGGCCCGGCCACACCGGACCGATATATTCCCGCCCGCTCGGGTATTTGACAAAAATATCTTCCCGCTGGCCGCTGCGATACACCGGATATCCGGGATCCACCTTGATCCCGGGGTCGAGAATGGTCACCACATGAAATCCCATCCCATGCATCCGGGCCAGGAATTGCCGGGGATGGGGAAAGCGCTTCGGGCTCCAGCTGAACACCCGGTAGCCGCGCATATAGGCAATATCGAGCCAGAGAGTGTCGGCGGGAATGCGCAGCTGGCGGAAGCGGCGGGCAATGTGCAGGGCGATCGCGGCCGGCGAATAGCTCCAGCGGCATTGGTTATAGCCCAATACCCAAAGCGGCGGCAGCGGCATGCGTCCGGTCAGCCGCGTATAGCGCCGCAGCACCTGGCGGGGCGTGGGGCCGGCGATCAGATAATAATTCAGCTCGCCGCCCGCCGCTCCCATCGCCAGCGTCCGCCGGCTGGCTTTGCCCACATCGAAATACGTCCGCCAGGTGTTGTCGAAAAATACTCCGTGCGCCACGCCCGCGCGCAGTTCCAGAAAGAAGGGAATGTCGGAATAAAGCGGGTCGGTGGCGTCGCCGTAGTCAGGGACGTCGGCGTTCCACATCGCCAGCGCGCTGCCGCCCAGCTTGAGGTTGCGCTTGTCGAGCGGCCCGGTTTTTTCGCCCAGGCCGAAAATATGGTCGGCGGGCGTGAGCCGCTGCCAGTCCCGCACCGCGCCATTCGCCTGATAGCTGATGCCGCCCGCGCGCGTATCCTGCGCCAGCACGTGTCCCTGGGCATCGAAAAATTGCAGCCGGAAGGGCGCGCGCTCGATCACCACCCGGAGTTGCGCCGTGCGCAGCGTATCGGTCGCGCCCTGCGATTGCCACTGGAATGCCGCATGCCCGGAGGGGGGCGCCGTCACCGCATAAGAATGATCGCGTCCCAGCGGCGCCGGGCGCCCGGCGGGCAGATGGCGCGCCCAGGCCGGCAATAACCGCGCCGGCACAAAACGCACCCGGATCACCCCCGGACTGATGACATAAATCCGCACCACGCCTTGTCCATTGCGGTACTCGACCCCATTGCCGCGCCGCACCCCGGGCGGCATCGCGCCCAGGCTATGCCAGCCCGCCCAGGCGGGCAGTGCGGCGGCAAGGCAAAATATGAGTGACAGAAAAAAGCGGCTTCGTGGCATGACGATGGTCTGCATCATTGCGTGATTTCCGTAAATCGAATTGTAATCCTGCTCCGGAAAAATCATCTATAGAGTTATCTTTGGCAGGTCATTTCCGCTTGCCCGGGTTTTCCCCTTTCGGTACTGTAGCGTAAGCGAAGGGAATCCTTCGCTCGGAGCGTCGTTCATCTGGTCAATGAAAATCCGCCCATGAAACCCAAGTCCCCTGCCTGGAAAGCCATTGACTGGCGCCAGTTTGTGGTTGCCTGCGCCGCTTACTATGCCGCCGTCTGGCTGGGCCGCTGGGCGCTGGTTTCGCGGATCACTCTGCACACGCCGGTTGGCATCACCCCGTTCTGGCCGGCTTCGGGCGTCATGCTGGGCCTCATGCTGCTCTGGGGCGTGGAATCCGTCGCGCCGGCGGCTTTCATCGTCGGATTTCTCGCCAGCCGGGGTTTTACCAGTTGGCCTGTCGGCCTGGCCATCAGCGCGTGCAATGTCCTGGGGGTTTATATTGCCGTCCGCCTCATGCAGTGGCATGGCTGGCGGGAAGGCCCGCGGCGGCTGGCGGATTTGTTTTTGTTGCTCATCTATGGCTGCGGGCTGAGTCCTTTGCTGAGCGGCCTGCCCGGGGTCTGGCTGCTGCAGGCCGGTCATTATCTGAGCCGGTCTTATCAGGCCAATTTGTGGGTCTGGTGGCAGGGCAACTGCGCCGGCGTGCTGCTCATCGCGCCGCTGATCTTTTGCGCCCGCCTGCGTTCCATGCATTGGATCCGCTGGCTGGAATTGAGCCTCATGCTGGGCGGCGCGCTGCGCTTGAACTGGGTGATCTTCCGCGACCAGTTCCTTTTACATCATGTTCCCCTGCCGCTGCCTTTGATTCCCTTTGTCTTTTGGGCGGCGCTGCGTTTCGGGCCGGGCGGAGTGAGCGGGGTGGGCTTGATTTCATTGGGCGAATTGCTGGTCCAGTTGCATGGCCCGGGGCTTTCGGCGAACGATATTTTCCGCTTCAACTACTATCAGCTCAATATTTTGATTTCCGTCGTCGCCGCCCTGATCCTGACCGCGGTTCTGGGCGAGCGCGACGCCAACCGCGTCCAGCTGCTCAAATTCCTGCGGCAATACCGCATGCTCTTTGACCGCAACCTGGCGGCCATTTTCCGCACCACGCCGGAAGGCAGGCTGCTCAGCGCCAACCCCGCTTGCGAAACTTTACTGGGTTATCGTTCGGATGAACTGCTCGGGCTGACCATTCCCGAGATATATGTCCGGCCCTCCGAGCGCGAATTGTTTCTGACTCGCCTGCGCCGCGACGGCCTGGTGAGCAATTTTGTGGTCGAGTTGCGCCATAAAACCGGCGCCTCCCGCTGGGTTCTGGAAAATGCCAACTGGATCACCGAACCCGGCGAGCCCGACTGCCTCGAAGCCATCATGGTGGATGTCACCGATCTGCACCGGGCCGAGCAGTCGCTGCGGGAAAGCGAGGAGCGCTTTCGCGCGCTGGCCGAAAACAGCTCCGATGCCTTTGCCCTGCTCTCGCCCACCGGGCAGATTCTCTATGCCGGGCCTTCGACCCAGCGCGTGACCGGCTATCCAATTGAGGATTTTGCCGGCCGCAATAGCTATGACTTTGTTCATCCCGACGATCATGCCGAAAGCCGGGCGCGTCAGGCCTGGGTGCTGGCCGAAGCCGGCCGCCGGCAGAGCAACACGTTCCGCATGCGCTTTGCCGACGGCGCCTGGCACTGGGTCGAGTGTCACACCGTGAATTTGCTGCAGGTGCCCTCGGTTCAGGCGCTGGTGGTGAACTACCGCGATATCACCGAACGCCGCGGCCTGGAAGAGCAGGTGCGGCAGACCCAGAAAATGGAAGCCATCGGGCGGCTGGCCGGCGGCATCGCGCATGACTTTAACAATCTGTTGACCGTGATCTCCGGACAAAGTGAGCTATTGCTGCGGCGCCTGCCCGCGGCCACTCCGGAGTCGGAAAAAGTCGCGCATATCATCGCCGCCAGCAAGCGCGCGGCCGGCTTGACCGGACAACTGCTTTCCTTCAGCCGCCGCCAGAGCTTCCAGACCCAAATTCTGGACCTGAACCCGCTGCTGCGGGAAATCGCCTCGCTGCTGCGCCGGCTGATTGGCGAAAACATTGAATTTCTCATCGAACTGGAGCCCGGCCTGCCCCGGCTGCGCGCCGATCCCAGCCAGATCGAGCAGGTCGTCATGAATCTGGTGCTCAACGCCCGCGATGCATTGCCGCGGGGCGGCCGCATCCGTCTGGACGCCCGCGCCGGCCCGCGGCCGGAGGGCGCTGAGGGCGCGCCCGGGCTGGAATTAACCGTCTCCGATAACGGCATTGGCATGGACGCCGCCGTCCAGGCCCGCCTCTTCGAGCCGTTTTTCACCACCAAGGAAGTCGGCCAGGGCACCGGTCTGGGTTTATCCACCGTCTATGGCATCGTGCGGCAGTTGGGAGGCAAGCTGGAAGTCAAAAGCGCGCCCGGCGCGGGTTCCACATTCCAGATTCTTCTGCCCGGTCTGTCGGAGTCTGAAGCCGCATCAATGCCCGCCCCGCCGCGCTCCGCCGCTCCCGCCGTCCCCGCAAATTCCGGCGCCGAATCCACTCGCACGATCCTGTGGGTTGAAGATCAGCCGGAAGTTCTCTCGCTGATTCTGGACAGCCTGCGGGAGGCCGGCTATCGCGTGCTGGCCGCCGATACTCCCGCCGCCGCCCTGCGTCTGGTCGAGTCGCCGGATACCCGGATTGATCTGCTGCTCAGCGATTTGCAAATGCCCGGCATGGATGGCCGCGAGCTGGCCCGCCGCTTGCGCCGCCAGCGGCCCGATCTGCCGGTCTTGCTGGTTTCCGGCTACGACCCTCCCGCCGCTGCCGCGGAAGAGCCGGACGATTCGTTTGGGTTTTTACAGAAGCCCTTTTCGCCGGCCGGCCTGCTGCAAGCCATTCAAGCCGTGCTGCCCCTGGGCCGCGCGGCGGGCCGGTCCTGATGAGTCTGATCGCCGCCGGCGCTGCCTTCTCCCGGAAACTGTTTAGAATAGAAGCAGCATCATGCCTGAGATTCCCAATGTCCTGATCGTCGAAGATGAAGACCTGATCCGCGATGCTTATGCCCTGCGCCTCGCGCATGAGGGCTACACCGTAACCCAGGCGGCCAACGGCCGCGAAGCGCTCAGCCGGGCCCGCCAGGATCCGCCGCATCTGGTGCTGCTCGATGTCATGCTGCCCGATATCAGCGGCTTTGAGGTCCTCAAAGCCCTGCGCGCCGATCATCGCTTCAGCACCGTGCCCGTGCTGCTGTTCACCAACCTCAGCCATCACATGGACAAGCACCTGGCCGCCCGCATGGGCGCCACCGATTTCATCGTGAAAAGTGATGTCTCGCCGGCCGAGGTGGTGGATAAAGTCAAAAAACTGCTGGCCGAGGGCGGCGGCGTGCGTCCCATCGCCAACTTCGAGTTGTACGTGGATCCCGATCAGGGCGACGCGGCCGCGCTGGCCTCCCTGCTCGGCTATCCCCGCGATCTGCGCTGCCCGCAATGCCAGGGCCGCATGGTGCTGCAGCTCTCCGGCGATTTTTCCGATCCCTGGTCGCGGCTGTTTCGCGCGCGCATTCGCTGCCCCGCCTGCCTGCCCGCCTGACCGGCGGCGCCGTTCTTTATGAACCGGCTCGTCCAACGCTGGCACACCTGGCGCGATCGGCGCGCGCGCGGCGCGCGCGCCGCGCTGCGCTGGCTGACCGCCTCGGTCGTCCGCTCCACCGCCATCTTTGTCGTGCTCAGCCTGGTGCCGATGCTGCTGCTGACCTATTACATCATCGCTTCCAGCCTTGAAGCCGCCGAAACCCAGGCCCAGAAAAGCGATCTGCAGACCCGCGAGTTCGTGCTCGCCCTGCTCCACACCAGCCTGGCCGGCGAAGCCAATGCCCTGGCCGAAGGCGCCGAGCAAGGCGCCATGCGCCGCGCCCTCGAGCAGGGGCGCGAGCGCCCGGTCACCGCCGTGCTGCGCCATTTGCTGAGCCGCCATCCCGAGTTTGCCGCTATCGGTTTTTACGAGCCTGAGGGGCTGCGCCTGGGCGCCCTGCCGGCCCACATTTTGCCGCCCGCGGTGCAGGCCAGCGCCTGGTTTCGCAAAGTGGAAAATCAGCGTCAGTGGTTTGTCTCCGGCCTGCGCGATCTGCCCCGGCTCTCGCGGCCGGCCGTGCTGGTCGCGGCTCCGGTGCGGCTGAGCCATGTGCTGCAGGGCGTCATCGTCGGCGCCTTGCCCGCGCGCGTCATTCAGAACTGGGTCGGCGGCATCAACCGCGGCGGCGACCGCTGGATTTATGTGCTTGACCAGAATCGCCGCCTGGTGGCCTGGCCCGCGCATGCCCCGCTCACTCCCATGCAGGTGCGCCACTTGCCGGGGCTGAGCCGGGCCTTGGGCGGGCGCTCCGGCGCGACCGGGTTTTTGCGCCCCATCGCGCTCGAGTCCAATATTATTTCCTACGCCCCGCTGGCCAATGCCGCCGAAGCGGTCCTGGTGGTGCGCCCCGAGCGGCTGACCAGCTATGTGGTGCGGGTGTTTTACGACAAGCTGGCCGTCATCGCGGTGATCGTCTTCGTGCTGGCCGTGGTCAGCGGCCTGCTGCTGCGCGCCGCCTTCCGCTACTATTCGCAATATACCCGCGAGGTCGAAAGCGGGCGCAGCAAGACCGAGGCGCTGCTGGGCAATATCGGCGACGGCGTTTTTGCCGTGGATGCCGGCCTGCGGATCATCGAATTCAACCCCGCCGCCGCCCGCCTCACGCAATGGCCCGCCGCCGAGGCTGTCGGCCGCGGCTACGATGAGGTGCTGCGCTGGGCCGCCGAATCTCCCGGCGGCTCGCCGCCCGATCCGGTGCGCGAGGCCATCGGCCGCCGCGCCGCCCTGCGCCTGCCCCGCGATCTGCGGCTCGTGCGCCGCGATGGCGGCCAGTTGCCCATCAGCATCAGCGCCGCCCCCGTGCTCGATGAGTCCGGCGAGTCCGCCGGCGTCGTCGCCGTCTTCAACGACGCCAGCCAGGAGCGCGAAGTGGACCGCATGAAGACCGAGTTCATCAGCATCGCCAGCCATCAGCTGCGCACCCCCATGACCGGCGTCAAGGGCGCGCTCTCGCTGCTGCTCGAACAGGTGCTGGGGCCGCTCAATCCGCAGCAGCGCGATTATCTGCGCCGCGCCTATGAGGCCAACGAGCGCCTGATCGCCCTCGTCAACGATCTGCTCAACGTCAGCCGCCTCGAGCAGGGCTCGCTGCACCTGCGGCGCGAGCCGCTGCGGCTCGACGAGATGGCGCGCGAGCTGGCCTCCGAGTTCCAGCCCCGCGCCCGCCGCTACGGCCAGCATTTCGACTGCGATATGCCCGGTCCCGAAGCCTGGGTTTCCGGCGACCGCGTGCGGCTGCGCGAGGCTCTCGCCAATCTGCTCGACAATGCCATCAAATACACCCCCGAGCAGGGCCGGGTGAGCCTGCGGCTCAGCCTGGAGCCGGATGCGGTCGTGCTCGAAATCGCCGACACCGGCGTCGGCATCGCGCCTGAACAGTTGCCGCGCCTGTTCCAGAAATTTTCGCGCCTGGAAAACCCGCTCAGCGGCCGCGAATTCGGCTCCGGCCTGGGCCTCTACTTTGCCCGCTCCGTCATCGAGCTGCATCAGGGCGGCATCACGGTCGAAAGCCAGCCCGGCGCGGGCACCCGGTTTCAGGTGCGCCTGCCGCGCCTGGCAGATCCGCCGCGGCCCTCCCCTGCCGCTCTCAGCCATAACACCCTATGACTCCATCGCCCACCCCGGCCTGGTTTGCCAACGCCGTTTTTTATGAACTTCCGGTGCGCGCCTTTTCCGACTGGAACGGCGACGGCATCGGCGATTTTGCTGGCCTGCTCGATAAGCTCGATTACCTGCAATGGCTGGGCGTCAACTGCATCTGGCTGCTGCCGTTTTATCCATCGCCCTTGCGCGACGATGGGTACGATATCTCCGATTTTCAATCCGTGGATCCCGACTACGGCACCCTCTCCGAATTTCGCGCCTTTCTCGCCGAGGCGCACGGCCGCGGCATCCGCGTGCTGACCGATCTGGTGCTCAACCACACCTCCGACCAGCATCCCTGGTTCCAGCAGTCCCGCCGCTCGCCCGACTCGCCCTACCGCAACTGGTATGTCTGGAGCCAGGATCCCGCCCGCTACCCCCAGGCGCGCATCATCTTCACCGACACCGAAAGCAGTAACTGGACCTGGGACCCGGTGGCCCAGGCCTATTTCTGGCATCGCTTCTACAGCCATCAGCCGGACCTGAACTATGAGGAGCCGGCGGTGCGCGAAGCCATGATGCAGATCGTCTTCTACTGGCTCGATCTCGGCCTGGATGGCTTCCGCTGCGATGCCGTGCCCTATCTCTTCGAGCAGGAAGGCACCAACTGTGAAAACCTGCCCGCCACGCATGCTTTTCTGCGCGAGCTGCGCCGCCGCGTGGACGAGCGCTACGGCGGGGGCCGCGTGCTGCTGGCCGAGGCCAATCAGTGGCCCAGCGATGTCGTGCAATATTTCGGCCGCGGCGATGAATTTCACATGGCCTTTCATTTCCCCCTCATGCCCCGGCTCTTCATGGCCATCCGCCAGGAAACCCGCCGCCCCGTGGTGGATATTCTCCAGCAGACCCCCGCCATTCCCGAGGGCTGCCAGTGGGGCCTGTTTTTGCGCAACCATGACGAGCTCACGCTCGAAATGTGCAGCGACGAAGAGCGCGACTACATGTATTACGAATATGCGCGCGATCCGCGCATGAAGCTCAATCTCGGCATTCGCCGCCGCCTGGCGCCCATCGTGGACAACAGCCGCCGCCAGATCGAGCTCATGAACAGCCTGCTGTTTTCCCTCCCCGGCGCGCCCATCCTCTATTACGGCGATGAAATCGGCATGGGCGACAATATCTATCTGTCCGACCGCAACGGCGTGCGCACTCCCATGCAATGGAATGTGGACCGCAACGGCGGCTTTTCCAAGGCCCCGCCGGAAAAGCTCTACGCCCCGCTGATCCAGAACCCGCTCTACAGTTATCAGGCCGTCAATGTCGAGCGCCAGTTCCAGGACCCCAACTCGCTGTTGCACTGGATGCGTTCGCTGATCGCCCTGCGCCGCGCCTATCCCGTCATGGCCCGCGGCCGGCTGGAGTTTCTCTCGCCCGCCAATCCCCGCGTTTTGGCCTATCTGCGCGAAGACGCCAGCCAGACCATCCTGGTTGTGGCCAATCTTTCCAAAAGCTCGCAGGCCGCGCAGCTCGAGCTTTCCCGCTTTCTGGGCTTTATCCCCTGGGAAATCTTCGGCGAGGTGGCGTTTCCGCCGATTGGCTATCCTCCCGGCGCGCCGTATCAGATCACGCTCGGTCCCTATGGCTATTACTGGCTGCGACTCGAATCGCCGGCCCGCTAGAAAGTACGCCGGTCGGGAACCTGGCGCGGCAAACAAGCGGATCAGTCACTTTGAGCCATATTTCTGTTTAAATCTATAATCCTTGAATATGCGGTTCTCACCCACCCGCGCGGGTTCTGGGTCTGGCTTGGCTCGCCGGGCCGCCGGGCTGGGCCTGTTGCTGGCCGCATCTGCCGCCGCGCTCCCCGCCGGGCTCTTGGCGCCCGCGCCGAAGGCCGATGGGCCCGCGCCCCATATCGTTTTTACCTGCCGTTTTCCCGGCTCTCAGCCCGAGTACTACCGCATCGTCATCGCATCTAGCGGACAGGCGATCTATCAAAGCCGCCCCACCGCCCGCCAGCCGCTGCGTTCGGTGCGTTTTCAGGCCGCGCCCGCGACCGTCGCCCGTATTTTCGCCTGGACCGCGCAGCTTCACGACTTCCGCCATCCCCGCCTTGAATCCCGCCGGAAGGTCGGGTTTCTGGGCGCCAAAGAATTGGAATTCGTGCAGGGAAACCGCCGTTTTTCCCAGCAATATAACTTCACCCGCAGCGCCCCCGCCCGCCGCCTGACCGGCTTCATGCAGGGCCTGGCCACCAGCGGCGAGTACGTGCTGCGCCTGCGCCAGAAAATGCGCTATGATCCCTTGGGCATGCTCCACTCCCTCGATCTGCTGCGCAAGGCCTGGCGCGATCATTCTCTTTCCAGCCCCGAAATTCTGCGGCCGCTGCTGCGGCAAATCGAGGCTGATCCCGCCATGATGGAGATCGTCCGCCGGCGTGCGCGCCAGTTGTTGCGCGCTTTCGCCCGGCATCGTTAAATACCTTATGCCGGCCGCTTCCAGTCTCCGCACCGCCATCTACCCGGGCAGCTTCGATCCGCCCACGCTCGGCCACCTCGATCTGATTCAGCGCGGCGCCCGGCTCTTTGACCGCCTGGTCGTCGCGGTGCTGCGCAATTCCGAAAAAAATCCCTTCTTCTCGGTGGACGAGCGCATCCAGATGCTGCGTCAGGCCGTCCGGCCCTGGCCCCAGGTCGAGGTCGCCGCCTTTGAGGGCCTGCTGGTGGACTTTGCCGCCCAGGCCGGCGCCCAGGCCGTGCTGCGCGGCATTCGCGCCATCAGCGACTATGAATACGAGTTCCAGATGGCCTGGATGAATCGCCGCCTGGCGCCCCAGTTGGAAACCGTCTTCATGATGCCCGCCGAAGCCTACAGCTATCTCAGCTCCCGCCTGGTGAAGGAAGTCTTTCAGCTCGGCCGTCCGGTCGAGGGCCTGGTGCCCGATCATGTCGCCGCCGCCATGCGCGCCAAAAGCGGGGAATAAAAGCTGCTGCCGCATACCGCGATAAAATAGATCGTATGAGTTCCGCAGTCGCCGCTCCCGTTCCCGCGCTGGCCGCCCGCATGGGCCGCATTACCGTTTCTGCCACCGCCGCCATGGTCATGGAGGCCGAGCGGCTGCGCGCCTCGGGCGCTGATCTCGTGGACTTCGGCGCCGGCGAGCCCGATTTTCCCACTCCCGAACCCATCAAGCAGGCAGCCCGCGAGGCGCTCGACGCCAATTTCACCCGCTACACCGCCACCGGCGGCATCGCCCCGCTCAAAGACGCCATTTGCCGGCGCCACGCCGAGCTCTGCGGCTCCAGTTTCACCCGCGAACAGGTGCTCGTCACCCTTGGCGGCAAGCATGCCTTGTTCAACGCCATCTCGGCCCTGATCTCGGCCGGCGACGAGGTGTTGCTGCCCGCGCCCTATTGGGTCAGCTTTCACGACATGATCACCTACGCCGGCGGCACGCCGGTCATCGTCCCCACCGACGAGGCCGCCGGCTTTACCTTGACGCCCGCCATGCTCACCGCCCGGCTCACGCCGCGCACCCGCATGATTCTGCTCAACTCGCCCAGCAATCCCAGCGGCGCCGTCTTTTCCCGCGAGCTTTTTCAGGCCGCGCTCGAGCTCTGCCGCGAACGCGGCATCTGGCTGCTCAGCGACGAATGCTATCTGCAGTTCGTGTATGATGGCGCGCCCTACAGCGTTGCCGGCGAGCCCGGCCCGCTGGACAACCTGATCATTGCCGGCTCGCTGAGCAAGACCTACGCTATGACCGGCTGGCGGCTGGGCTATGCCCTGGGCCCCAAAGCGGTCATCGCCGCCATGCTGAATCTGCAGTCGCATTCCACCTCGAATCCGGTTTCGTTCGTGCAGAAAGCCGCCGTGGCCGCCCTCACCGGGTCGCAGCAGCCGGTGACGGATATGCTCGCCGAATACCGCCGCCGCCGGACGCTGATGATCGAGGGCTTGCGCTCCATCCCCGGCATTTCCTGCACCCTCCCCCAGGGCGCCTTTTACGCCTATCCCAACATTGCGCGCCTGCTGCGCCCGGGCGCGGCCACGCCGATGGAGTTTTCCGGCCGCCTGCTGCACGAGGCCGGCGTGGTCACCGTGCCCGGCGAGGCCTTCGGCACCGCGAGCCATCTCCGGCTCTCCTACGCCACCTCGGCCGCGCAGATCGAAAAAGGCCTCGACCGTCTGCGCCGCTTCTGCGCCGGCCTCTGAACGGCGCGCCGGTGGATTATGCCTGCTCGCGATGATGCCTGGCGGCTGCTCTGTGAATATACTTCGAGTGAAAGCCTGCGCCGTCACGCGCTGGCCGTCGAGGCCTGCCTGCTCGCCTACGCCCGCAAACTTGGCCATGACGAAACGTTATGGGGGTTAACCGGGCTGCTGCACGACTTCGATTACGAGAAGTGGCCGAATCCGGAGCAAAGCGCCGCCGGCGGCCATCCGGGCGAGGGCGCGAAAATATTGCGCGCACGGGGCTATCCCGAGGAAATGATTCACGCCATTCTGGCCCATGCCGGCTATACCGGCGTGCCTCGGCAATCGGCCCTCGACCGCGCCCTTTTTGCCTGTGATGAATTGTCCGGCTTTCTCACTGCCTGTGCGCTGGTGCGGCCCTCGAAAAGCATCATGGAAGTCGAAGCCGCCTCGGCGGTCAAAAAGTTGAAAGACAAAGCCTTCGCCCGCGGTGTTTCCCGCGCCGATGTCTATCAGGGCGCCCAGGAACTGGGCATTGCTCTCGAAGACCACATCGCCTTCTGTATCGCCGCCCTGCAAGCCCACGCCGCGGAACTGGGGCTGGCTGGTCATTGTATAGGCTGATCTAACTGTGCCGGGGGGGGGTAGGGGTTGTATAATTAAGTCTTTGATTCCCAGGCACTTAGCGCCGTTATTTTGGGATACAAACCTCGCGGCGTTTGACCCTCAACAGCACCCGGAGTATACGATTGGGCGTCTGCTTGAGTTGGGCGATGAAGATGCGGTTCGTTGGATGCGGGAGTCGTTTTCCCAACAGCTGATTCTTGATGTGCTCCGCGCGGAACGGCGTCTCTCGCCCCGTTCGGCGAACTTCTGGGCGCTCATCTTCCACGTCCCTGTGCGGGAGGTGGCGTCCCTGCGCTGACGCGCTTCCTCCCATGGCGAACGCGATGTCCATATGGCATGAGGAGACGGTGAGCGGCGCCATGAAAGCGGCGCTTCGAGACCTCCACGGCCGCGGACTCCTCGGTTCTTCATATCTCGCGGGCGGGACGGCGCTCGCCCTGCGCTACGGCCATCGAAAATCGGTGGATTGGCAACGGCTCCATCGTTGGCTCTGACCGCAGCCGGGACCGCAGTCCTCCGGACTGCGCTTTTTCGGTCACTTGGGTTGCTAGTCGAGCTGCACTCTGGGGGCTTAAATGTTTTTTAAATAATGCCCGCTGGTAAAAGATCAGTTCATCGGCGTTTGACATGACTATGAAATGCATGTACATTGCACACCAATAAGCTGCGGTTAAGGTCAAATTGGGGGTGTGGGTGAATGGAAATTTTCATCTTTGGCGAAGAGTCTTGCGAACGCGCAGAGGCGCATTGCCCGCGGTGATAATTCTTTCCGTCGGTTTAGCCGCATGTACTGTGGTGTTTACTATATTCCGCACTGCTTTTAATCGGGCTGTGCCCTATCCACATCCGGGTAATTTAGATTTAATTGAAATATCCGCGAGCAGCATTCCTGAACGAATAGAGCAAATGCCGCTGGCGCGGGCGCGCTTCCTCGAACTCCACTCGCCCAGGGATGCTGTCTTCGGGTACTACCGTCAGCTTCCCCGGAAAATCTGGGCCAATGGCCCTGACGCCAGGATTCGGTTTGCATCCCTGGGCATTTCAGCCAGGCTGTTCACGGTATTAGGCGTTCATTTTAAGTTAGGCCGTAATTTTTCAAGGCTGGATATGCGGCCGGGCGCCACGCCGGTAGCCATACTCGGGTCAATTGCGGCTGAATCCCTGTTCGGTTCAAGCCGCCACCCCATTGGATCCAGCATCAATATAGATGGCAGGCTCACACGCATCGTTGGCGTGCTGCCCGCATCCTTCCACTTTTTTGCCGCTGCGGGTCAAATATATTTACCCGTAACCCGATCTCAAGCAGCTGCCAGGGATTCTTCGGTATTTTTAGTCTCCCGGCGCATTCATGGCGAGAGTCTGAAACAGTTGAATGCTCAATTGGCGAGCTTCGCGGCGCGTGTTCCCCGTGAGCAAATGGATGCGTTGTTTGGCCAATGGACATTCAAGGCCGAGCCGCTTGTTAAGTTTGTTCTCGGCAAAACAGCCGATGCCCTTTCTTTGCTTTTGCTTGCCGTTCTTTCCCTGCAGCTTGTAATTTGCGCGAACATGGCGGGCCTCTTCTTGGCGCAGCATGAGGCCAGGCGGCCTGAGTTTGCCGTGCGGTTGGCTCTTGGCGCCCGGCCGCGGAATATTGCGCGCCAATTGTTATTTGAGAGTCTTGGAATAGCGGTTCCAGGCTGTGTGATCGGGCTGGCCCTTTCCTGGGGTGGAGTTCAGATTTTCGGCCCCCTGGTTTTGCCCGCCGTCCGTCACTGGGGATTTGCGGCATTATCGCCCGCGGTGATGTTGTTTAGTGTGGGTTTGGCCATGGCATCCGCATTGGTTTTTGGCGTTCTTCCCGCCATTGTGTTGGCCCATAAGTACGCGAATCGTATCGAATTGGCAAGCGCGCAAATAGGTCCTGCGACCCCTGGCCGCCTGTATTTGCATCGTGCGCTGGTGGTGATGCAAATTGCCGGAGCGATGGCTTTTATGGTTTGTTTTGCCTTGCTCCTTGAAAACTTTCTTCATGACGCTGAATTCAATCAGGGTTTCCAGCCAAAAGGGGTTGCAACAGTTCAGCTTTTGGGTGCGCCCTCGCCTCCGGAAATTCTCTCCATCCTGAAGCGTGTCCGCTCGCTCGGCGGGGTTGCTGCCGCGGCGATTACGTCAATCCAGCCATTTTCGGGAGGGGGAATCATGACTGCGTTCGGTTTTCAGGCCGCGGATGGCGCTTGGGTCATGAGTCCGCCCACGGAGAGTGTCACCGTCAGTCCGGGTTATTTCT
>JAKAZV010000058.1 GCA_021826505.1 Acidobacteriota bacterium
CTTTTTTCTCTCTTTATAAGCCGCATCCAGCACCGCGTTCAGCAGCTTTTTCATTTCCGGACGGGCATAATGATCCGACATCCGGATCGCTTCCTGAATAATCACCGGACCGGGAGTATGCGGCTGGCCCAACATTTCCGCCAGGCTCAGCCGTAGCAATGCCCGGTCAATCGGCGCCATGCGTTCCAGTGGATACTGCGGGCAGAGTATTGCGGCAGTGCGGGCAATATCAGCGCTCAATTCTTCCGTTTGGCTGAGCAGGCGCTGGGCAAGGCGTTGGCCATCCGGTCCGATAGCGCCGTGCAGGGGCCAATACCAGGCCGCGGCCTGCTCGGCGGTTTCGCCGTTGAGCTCCATGGCATACAAAATTTGCAGCGCGGCTTCGCGGCCCTGGCGCCGCGGATCCTTGCCGCGCAATGGCGCTTTCCGGGCCGCGGCGGTTCGTGTTTCCGGCGAACTGGACTTCATCGGGCGGCCTTTGCCGGAGCGGCATCCACTTCGCTGCCTGGTCCCGCATCCAGCACCACATCCCAAGTTATGGCCGCGGTCTTTTTCAGCATGGCGGCCACGCCGCAGTATTTTTCCTGTGAGAGCTGCACGGCGCGCTCGACCGCGGCCCGCTCCGGGCTGGCCGGCGACGCGGCGGTTACGCGGTAGGTCAGATGAATGGCCGTAAAGACCGTCGGCGGTTCCGGCGCCCGCTCCGCCTTCGCTTCCACCCGCAGATGGGCAAAATGTTGGCGTTTCTTCCGCAAAATCAGCGCTACGTCAGTTGCGGTGCAGCTGCACAGGCCCATGAGCACCAACTCCATCGGGCCGGGAGCCGTGTTGCGCTCGCGATCGGCGTCCACAGCCAGCGCATGCCCGCTGCCCGAGCCGGTCAGAAAACGTTCGCCATCGGTCCACTGCGCATACGCTTCAACCATAAGTTTAAGTGTATCCGAAGCCCGCATACTGCCGGCGCATGCCGGCGCCCGACCCAGTGCGGGCATGATGCCCCTACAATGGAATGGATGAAATTGCGCGGCATTTATCTTCCCCTGACCACGCCTTTCGATGCGGAAGGCCGGTTCGCGGACAGTCATCTGCGCGAAAATCTCGACCGCTACGCCGCCCATGCGCTGGCGGGTTACGTAATCCTGGGATCAACCGGCGAGGCAATCCTGCTTGAGCGGGAAGAAAAGCAGGCTGTGCTGCAGGCCGCGGCCCGCGCCGCGCACGCGCAAAAACGGGTTCTGATCGCGGGCACCGCGGAAGAATCACTCGCGGCCACGCTGGCCATGACGCAGCATGCCGCCGGTTTGGGATACGATCTGGCGCTGGTGCGCACGCCGCATTATTACAAAAACAATATGACCCCGGCCGCGCTTGCGGATTTCTATCTGCGCCTGGCTGATGTCTCGCCGCTTCCGATTCTGATTTACAACTTTCCCCAGTTGACCGGCCTTGATATCACGGTAGAAACCGTCGCCGCCCTGGCCCGGCACGAGCGCATTGCCGGCATCAAGGAAAGCTCCGGCAACCTGGAAAAAATCAGCCGTCTGCTGGCCATTTCCGCTCGCCGTCATCCTGTTCCTTTTACCGTTTTGCCCGGCAATGCGGCCACACTCTGGCCGGCCCTGGCCGCCGGCGTGGAAGCCACCATCCTGGCCCTGGGCGATATCATCCCCGCCGTCTGTATCGCGCTTTGGCAAGCCGGCCCGGCTCGGGACTGGGACCAGGGCTTGCAGTGCCAGCGGCGGATCATGTCACTGGCGCTGGCCAGCGCCCAGGGCGGAGTCCCGGCCATCAAGGCCGCCATGGATCTCGCCGGCTTCTACGGCGGTCCTTCGCGCCTGCCTTTGCAGCCGGTCTCCGCCACGGACCGCGCCCGCCTGGCCGAAGCCCTGGCGGAAGCCGAACAGGCGCTGCTCGCCTGCGATTCTATTTCTTCTCCACAAATGCGGCCGGCGGGTGCGCATGTCTGAGGCGCGTACCGTCGAGACTTCCGCCCGCATGGACCTGCGCCGCCTGCCAGGCCTCCACCGGCTTTACGCGGATTATCTTTACGAATTTTCCCGCGCCGGCTCTTTTTATCCCGCCGGCCCGCCCTTTGCGCTTCCCGCGCTCGAACAGCGGGCTCGCGAGCGGCAGTACCCCGCCGGCCGCCGCACCGCGCTTTCCCGGGTCCTCTCGCGGCAAAATCAAGGCTTCGACTCGGGCATTGAAACTCAAAACCAGATTGATCTGCTGTCGCATTCGGATACTGTGGCGATCGTGGCCGGCCAGCAGATCGGCCTCTTTGGCGGGCCGTTATTCACGGTTTATAAGGCCATCGCCGCCATTCGCCTGGCGGCCGAACTCCGCCGCCGCGGCCGCGCGGCGGTTGCCGTTTTCTGGATGGCCACGCAGGATCACGATGCCCAGGAAATCAGCCTGGCATCGCTGCTCGATGGCGATGACGAAATTGTGCGGGCTCAGCTGCCGCTCCCTTCCGCGGAAGCCCTGCCCGTCGGCAAGCTCGTATGCGATGAATCCATCGCATCGGTGCTCAGCCTGGCGCGGCGCGGCTTGAGCCCGGAGCTTGCGCAGCAGCTCGAAAACTTTTACCGTCCGGGCGAAACGCTGGCCCGCGCCTTTGCCCGCCTGCTCGCCAGCTGGCTGCGCCCCTGGGGCCTGATCCTGCTCGATCCCCTCGATCCCGCGCTGGCCGAGCTGGCCCGGCCGGTGTATCACTCCGTGATCCATCACAACCCCGATCTGACCGCTGCGCTCGCCCAGCGCAACGCCGAACTTGAACAGGCCGGCTATCCGCCCCAGGTGCGGCTCGCGGCCGGCTCGTCTTTATTGTTTTGGGAGCATGATACGCAGCGCCGCCACCTGCGCCGGGAAAATGGTCACTGGTTCTGGCATGAGCAGGCCCTCGGCCAGCAGCAGCTGCTGGACCATCTGGAATCCCAACCAGAATTTTTTTCCGCTTCCGCTCTGCTGCGGCCCCTGGTGCAGGATTTTCTGCTGCCCAATATCGCTCAAATCACCGGCCCGGCGGAAACCGCCTATCTGGCTCAAAGCCAGGCGCTCTACAGCGTGCTGGGCGAAAAACTGCGCATCCCTCCGCCCCTGCCCTGGCCGCGTCCCAGCCTGACGCTGACCGACGCCAAATCCCGGCGCCTGCTCGATCGCTATCAACTCACCCTTTCCGACCTTTTCTCCGCCCCAGCCGAGACCCTGCTGGCCCGCGGACAGATTTCTCCGGCATTGACCACGGCGCTGCGGCAGCTGCAGGAATCCGTGCGCGAACCATTGACGGCGCTGGAGCGCGAACTCCAGGGCTTTGACTCCACTCTGCTCGACCCCGCCCGCGCCGCCGGCGAAAAAATCCAGCATCAGGTCGGGCAATTAACCGGAAAAATCGAGCGTTCGATCGCCCGCCGCACCGGCGATCTGCAGCGGCAGGCCCGGCATTTGGCCAACTGGCTGGCCCCGGAAAATCAGCTACAGGAGCGCTTTCTGTGCTCCGCCGCGCTGCCCCAGTTGTTTGGCCCTGAAATCTGGGCCCAGCTCGCCCAGGGCCTGGATTTATTCCAGCCCGATCACCAGATTCTCCATCTTTAAATTTCAACTGCAACCCGGCCCGCCCGTTTTAAAATGAATATTGGAGAGAAAAAAATTACCCGCAAGGAATTCGCACGTGAAAATCACACCCGGTAAACTCAAGGGCCTCAAGGCCGTGTCCGACGCGCGCGGCGTCATCGCCGCCGCCGCCATGGATCAGCGCGGCAGCCTGGAAAAATCGCTCGCCAAGGAAGCCGCCCGGCCGCTCTCGGCCGATGAGCTCCAGCGCATGATGATCGAATTCAAAGTGGCCGTCACGCGGCACCTCACGCCCCATGCCAGCGCCATTCTGCTTGATCCCGAATTCGGCCTGCCGGCCGCGCAGCAGCGGCAAAACCAGGCCGGGCTGCTGCTGGCCTACGAAAAATCCGGCTATGACAATACCCTCCCCGGCCGCCTGCCCGACCTGCTGCCCGACTATTCGGTACGGCGGCTGAAGCAAAAAGGCGCCGACTGCGTCAAAGTGCTGCTTTACTATACCCCCGCGGAAAAACCTGAAATCAACGACCACAAGCATGCCTTCATCGAGCGCATCGGGGCCGAGTGCCGCGCCGAAGATATTCCTTTTTTCCTCGAGTTTGTCGGCTATGATCCCGCCGGCGGCGATGAAAAAGGCGTCGAGTTCGCCCGGCAAAAGCCGGCCATCGTCGCCGGCAGCATGGCCGAGTTCTCTCACGATAAATATGGCGTGGACGTGCTCAAGGTCGAAATGCCGGTCACGCTGAAGTTCGTCGAAGGAGTGAAGGCCTTCGGCGGACAAAAAGCCTATACCCGGGCGGAAGCGCTTGGGCATTTCCGCCGCGCCGCCGCGGAGGCCAAAAAGCCCTACATCTACCTCAGCGCCGGCGTCAGCAACGCGGAGTTCAATGAAAGCCTCGCGCTGGCCGCCGAAGCCGGCACCCAGTTCGCCGGAGTGCTCTGCGGCCGCGCCACCTGGAAAGACGGCATTCCGATCTATGCGAAACAGGGGCTGGCCGCCTTTGAAGCCTGGCTCCAGGATCAGGGCCGCAAAAACATCGAGGCCGTCAATCGCAGCCTGCAAGCCGCCCATCCCTGGTTTGCATTCTATGGAGCCGCCAGCGCTGCCGCCATGGCAGGCTAGCTTTTTTCACGCGGTGACGCCGCTTTTCATCCGTCCGTGAACCCGATCAAATGGTCATGGTCCCGGTTTCATCCGGGGCCATGACCGCAATTACGGCTTCAGCCCGGGAATATTCATTCGCAGCCGGTACAGGCTGGTATCGGCGGTAATATACAGCGTGCGGCGATCGCCGCCGCCCCAGGCGCAGTTGGCCATGACTTCCGGTAAATGCACAATCGCCAGCGGCTTGCCCTGGGGTGAAAAAATCCATAACCCTCCCGGTCCGGCGCTGAAAATATCGCCCGCGCGGTTCACCTTCATGCCGTCGGGAGCGCCGGGACCCGAGTGTCCGGTGGCATTGTAAAAAACTCGGCCCCGTCCCAGCGACCCGTCGGATCGCACCAGATAGCGCATCCATAGCTCCTGGGGCGCGGTATTGTCCACATACAGATAATGCTGGCGGGGCGAAAAGGCTATGCCATTCGGGCGGGATAGGTTCGCGATCAGCAGTTGCAGATTCCGCGGGTTGGGCGGCGAGCCCGGCCTTTGCCGCACCGCGTTGAGAATGCGATATACCCCATTGACTTTAAGCTGCTTGCGCGGATCGCGGTCATTTTGCATCGGCAGCCCGTACGGCGGATCGGTAAAATACAACGCCCCGTGCGGGCCATACACCAGATCATTGGGGCTGTTCAAACGCCGACCCTGATATCGATCGGCCAGAATCGTCCGCCGGGCGCCCGCTCCATATGACTCCAGCCGCCAGACGTCGCGCTGGGCATGCCCGGCCACCGTCAGCCGGCCCCGTGGGTCCACGGTCATGCCGTTGGAGCCCGACTCCGGTCCCGGGTACTTGCCCGCGCCCAGATAGCCGCTGGGGTGCATAAAAATGCTGAATCCATGCCCGGGCCGCCATTTCATGATGCGGTTATTGCGGATATCGGCAAATAGTAAAAATCCCTCCGGCGTCCATACCGGCCCTTCCGTCCAGTTAAAGCCCGTGCCCACGCGAACCAGCCGGGCATGGCGGGGCAGTATGCGGTAACTGGCCGGCGAAAGCCGTTCAATATGAAAACCGGCCGTGACCGGCCGCGCTTGCCCGCTCACTCGAACGGCCAGCAAGGCCAGGCCCAGCACGCCGGCCGCCGCACGCAATCTCCAACTCGCGCCGTGAAACTGCCGGACGTTCATAATTTGCATGATGGGCCCCTGTCCACTGTTTATCGTTGCGGCGTGCGGTGAGCGCAGCCGGGCCAGCAGCACGGCCGCCGTTTGCCTTGCTTCAGCGCCTCGCATGCCCGCTCCACATGCTGTTTTCTGGTCTCCGGTTTCTTCACCGAAATCACCCAGCAGATCCATTCATTGCGCGCGAGCGGAGTAATATCTTCCCATTGACTGCGCGCCGCCCGGTCCCGGGCCAGCGCGCGCAATAAATCCGGCGGCAGTTCATGGACCACCCCGGCGGAAATGTTCTGCTGCTTCACAGGGCGATTCTATCTGAAAAACGCGGCTGCATTGCTGGATGTGTTTACGACAGCGGCCCTATGCCCTGCGCTTCCAGCCCGCGGTCAGCCGCGGGGATTACCTTTCGTTTGATCTGCCGCCATTGCCCCAGCAGCCGGTCCAGCTGCCGGCTGAAATGCGCCGTCATCTCTTCGAAAGGCTGCGTGGGCGCGCCATCGCCAAAGTCAATTTCATCTTCCAGGTACTGGAGCTTGCTGTTGAGTTCAGTGGGAAAATTCAGCAGCTCCTCATCGGTCTTGGCATGCGATTGATAGAGTTGGTTTTCAATGCCGGCGGCCCGCGCATCGAGCGACCGTAAAACCTTGCGCTCAGGCTTCCGGCCCGCTCCCTGCAACTGCCGCAGCAGGCCATGAATCCGCGCCCGCAGCGCCAGAATCTGGTTCACCGCTTTGTGATCTTCGCCCATCATGGCCATCACCCGGCTGGCCAGCTTGAACTGCGCCGCCAGAACGGCCTGCGGCACATTTTCCCGGGGATCGTTGCTGACGCGCAGCCGGCGGGTCAATGCCTGGCCATCCACCCGCAAGGTCACCGTGTAGGTGCCTGGAATGGCCAGTACCCCGCGCGGCGCGCGCTCGTCATAGGCCGCGCCGGGTATCGGCGGCGGCAGCGGGTAGCGCAAATTCCACACCAGCCGATGCTCGCCGGCGCTTGGCGGGGCGCAGGCGGGCGAAGCTTTGCGGTTGCTTCCCGTCTCTCCGGCCGCGCACGCCGGGCTGGAAAACCGCATCCCCAGCTGATGATTTCCGTCGCGGATTGAAAGCGTGACCGCATGCGCGGCATGCGCTAGATAATAGTCAATCACCGCTCCCGCCGGAGGATTTTTTCCCACCCCTGAAGCGGTCATATTGTAATTGCCGGCGGCATGCAGCCGTATCACCCTGGCGGGCGGAAATAAATACGCCGCCTGCCGTTGCGCGGCCGCCAGATGGCGCAGCGGCGTAATATCATCCAGCGCCCAGAGCGAGCGTCCGTGCGTGGCCGCGTACAGTGTGTTGTCCCGCTCGGCAAAATCCCGGATGCTGGCGGTGGGCAGATTCATCTGCAATGCTTGCCAGTGATTGCCCTGGTCAAAGCTCACATAGGCGCCGGTTTCCGAGCCGGCAAACAGCAGATCAGGGTCGCGATGATCCTGCCGCACCACGTGCATATATACCCCGGCCGGCAGTCCCGCCGTGATCCGCGTCCAGCTTTTGCCGTAATCGGTGGTGCGAAACAGATACGGCGCATTGTCGTTGTTGCGGTGGTTGTCCGCCGCCAGATAGGCCGTGCCGGGCGCAAATCGCGAGGCCGAAATATAGGTCACCCGCGACCAGGCGGGCAGGCCGGCGGGCGTAACATTCTGCCAATGCCTGCCGCCGTCGCGGGTCAGCTGCACCAGCCCGTCATCGGTTCCCACCCAGATCAGCCCTTCGCGCAGGTGCGAGGGCGCGATGCTGTAGATCACGTCGTAGTATTCAATGCTCGAATCATCATGCGTGATGGGCCCGCCCGACTGACCCTGTTTGCTCTTGTCGTTGCGGGTCAGGTCGGGGCTGATGCGCCGCCAGTGGGCGCCGAGGTCGCTCGTTTCCAGCAGATATTGCGAACCCATGTAAAGAATGTGCGGATTGCGCGGATCAAACGCCAGCGGCGAGGTCCAGGTAAACCGGTACTTGAGATGGCGCGCGGCGTGGCCGCCGTAGTTGTTATGCCAGGGCGCGATATCAAAGAGCTGATGCGTCCGGGTATCGTAGCGGGTCAGCGCGCCGCCATAGCCGCCGGCAATCACATAGCGCGGGTTGGCGGGGTCCACAAACACGTAGCCGCATTCGCCATCATCGCCGCCCACATTGTAATAATCGGCGCTCGTAATCCCGCCCGGAGCGTAGCTCGCGATCGCGATCGCGCCTTCATCCTGCTGCGCCCCATACAGCATCACGGGAAAGCTCCGGCTAGCCGAAACGTGGTAGAACTGCCCGATCGGCTGGTTATTGCGCCGGCTCCAGCTCCGCCCGCCATCCACGCTCAGCACCACGCCCTGATCGTTGCCCTCGATCATGCGCCGCGGATGCAGGGGGTTCTGCCAGAAGGCATGGTTATCCCCGCCCGGAATCGGCAGCGTTTTGAAATGCCGTCCGCCGTCATGCGAGACCAGGAATGAATTATTGGCCACAAACACCGTATTCGGATCATGCGGCGCGGCGAAAACGTTGGTAAAGTACCAGGCGCGCGTGCGCAGCCGCTGGTCGGCGCTCACCCGCGTCCAGCTTTTCCCGCCGTCGTCGGAGCGGAACAATCCGCCCTGATGGGCCTCGATCAGGGCATAGACGCGGCGGCCCTGATCGCCGCCGGCCACGGCCACTCCAATCCGCCCCCAGACCCCGGTCGGCAGTCCATGCCCGCGCAGTTGCTTCCAGCTTCGCCCGCCGTCGCGGGACTCATACAAACCGCTGCCCGGCCCGCCGCTCGCCAGATTCCATGGCGTGCGCGTCACCTGCCACATGCCGGCAAAAATGATACGGGCATTCGCGGGATCCATGGCCAGCGCGATCCCGCCGGTGCGGTCGTTGACATACAAGACCCGTTTCCAGGTGCGGCCGCCGTCGGTGGTGCGGTAAATGCCGCGCCGCGGGCTGGGGCCGAAGATATCACCCAGCGCCGCTGCCAGCACCTCGCGCGGGTTATGGGGATTAATGACGATGCTGCCGATCTGCCGCGACTGGCTGAGCCCGATGTGCCGCCAGCTCCGGCCGCCGTCCGTGGATTTGTACATGCCGTCGCCGAACGACATATCGCCGCGCGGCGCGGACTCGCCCGTGCCCGCGTAAATAATGCCGGGGTTCGAGGGCGCGACCGCGATCGCCCCGATCGAGGCCACCGGCGCATGGTTAAATATCGGCTTCCAGCGCAGCCCGTTGTCGGTCGTCTTCCATATCCCGCCCACTACCCCGCCAAAATAATAGGTTTCCGGCTGGCTCGGCGCTCCCGCCACGGCCTCGACCCGGCCGCCGCGGAACGGACCGATCAGCCGCCAGCGCATTCCGGAATAGAGCGCGGCGGGCGTCTGGGCCAGGGCGCTGAAACTCAGCAAAACTCCGCAGCTCCAGCGCAGATAGCGATCACGGTTTCGTGGCATAAACTGTCACCATACTGAAATTGACCCGTGAATACAAGCAGGTCATGGAATGCGCTTGCCCGGTCCGCCGGGCCGCGGAAAACGATTCCCGCGGCCGTGCCTCTCAAATTTGTGTCCGGAGCATTCTCCGCGGCATCCTGTTATCAGGCGGGCGCCATCCCGATTTGCCTGTCTCATTCTTTTCTCAAGGATTGAATCATGAATCTTCGCCGTCTGACCTTGTCCTGCGCGGTTCTGCTCGGACTTTCCGCCGCGTTGGCCGCCAAAACCGTCTCCGTGACCGGAACCGTAACCGATACCATGTGCGGTCTGCATCACATGATGAAGGGCGCGGCCAAATGCACTCGCGAATGCGTCAAATCCGGCAGCGGCTACGCGCTGATTCTGCGCCACAAGGTTTATAAATTAACCGGCCTGACCCCGTCTGAAACTCATACTCTCTATTTGCGGGCGGGCCGGCGGGTCACCGTCACCGGCAGCTTCAGCGGTAAATTCCTGCATGTAAATTCCTTGCGACCCGCCAAATGATGGGTCCGCGCGGCTCAATTTCGGCCGACAATATCTGAATGCCGCTTTCCTGGTTGCCGCCTCGCATTGTTCTCGTCGAGGTGCGCAATCCTTTAAACATCGGCGCCGCCGCTCGTGCCATGGCCAACTTTGGCCTGCGCGATCTGGTGCTGGTGCGTCCTTATCACGAGGCCTGGAAAACGGCGGCCTCGGCGCGTGCCGGCATTCAGGTATTGGCCCAGGCCCGCGTGGTCGAGACCCTCGATGCCGCGCTCGAGGGCATCGTCTGGGCGGCCGCGACCTCCGACCTGCGCCGCCGCAAGCCCGAAATTCCGGCGCTCGACTGGCCGCGCGATCTTGAGTCTTGCGATCTGACCGTCCCCTGGGCCGTGCTCTTCGGCTCGGAAAAATCCGGCCTGGGCGTCGAGGCATTGAGCTACTGCCGCGCCGTCTTCCGTCTGCCCACGCTGCCCGACAGTCCTTCCATGAATCTGGGCCAGGCGGTGGCCGTTTGCGCCTACGAACTGCGCCGCCGCCTGTCATCGAATCCGGCCATGCCTCAGCCTGCGACCGGCATGGCCGACCTGCGCCAGCACGAGCGGATTGTAGAGACGTTTCTGCCCATCCTCGAAACCATCGGCGTTTTCCGGCCGCAGCACCGGGCCAGCCAGCAGCGGCGCCTGCGCTCCATGCTGGCGCGCTGGAATATCAGCCCGGGCGATGCCCGCCTGCTGCTGGGCGTGGGCCGCGAATGCCGCCGGGCATTAAAAATTAAATAATTTCGGCTAACGGCGGGCCTGCTGCCGCGCCCGATTCAGCGGGCGCTGTGGGTCTGCGCCGGCGCCGGATCGCCGGAACTATTGCCCGCATCATAGCTGACGGCTTCGGCGACCGGCAGCAGGCTCAGGCTGGCCACTTGTATGGTATTGCCGCGGCGGTCGCCCCGCACCCGCACTAATAAATGATCCCGGCGCCGGCTGCGGGTAATCACGCGGACGGCTTTGCTGTTTCCGCGCGCGTCAAACCTGACCCAGTGTCCATGGCGCAAAATTCCATATCCCGCCTTGCGGCAGGCGGGGCGCAGCAAACAATCCCGCTGGTGCGCACCGCCCGAGACCCCCATCGCGATCAGTCGCGGCGCGCAATGTCCATCCACCAGCCAGCCCTGCAGAATCACCGCCTGGCTCCGCATCCGCAGCCAAATTCCTCCGGCCAGCACAGCCATGATCGCCATGCTCGCCAGCGCCGGCCGCCAGCCCCAATAAATCCAGCGCCGGCCCGTCTTCCCGCTCTCGCTTCGCGCCGGCGAATCCATCGCCTTTTGCCGGCTCCAACCGCGATCCGCGGCCATGGCCCGGGATAATTCTTCATGCAGGCGCTGGCTTACGAACCCAGGCAGCGTGATCTCGCTATCGCTCAGCCGCAGCATCTGCAGGCTTTGGCGGGTGGATTCGAGCAGCCCCCGGCAGCGCGGGCATCCGGCAGCATGCGCGCGCAGACGCGCGGCTTCGCCGATGTCTTCCGCGCCGGCCGGTTCTCCGCCCGGCGCTTCCCAGTCCAGCAGATCCGAAAGCCGGGATTGAAACCAGTCGCAGTAGGTTAATTCACTCACGAGTTTCTTCAATCTCCCATCCAGCCCATCGCCGCTTGCGGCCGGGTTGAAATCATGATTCGTTTGCCCCTGCCGCCCATACCGTCCGGCTTCGGCCGGGCATCTGCGAACGGCCGGTCCCGAAGCCTATCAGCGATTCGCTCCGTCATCGTCACGCAATGCTGATTCCTTCGCGCTTGGCCAGCCGTTCCCGCAGCATCAGCCGCGCCCGCAACAGCCGGGTTTTGACATTGGCCAGGCTCAGGCCCAGAATCTCCGCCGTCTCCTGGGTCGAGCAGTCGCGCAGATCGCGCAGCACCAGCACTGCGCGATACGAAGGCGGCAGCCCGCCCATCGCCTGTTCCACCCTCGCCCGCAACTCTTCTTTCCCGTACTGAATTTCCGGGTCCTCGCGCCATTCGGCGATCTCCCGCGGAGCACGGTCGTCTTCTTCCGCCGCTTGATCCAGCGATTCCCACATATCGCCATGCCGTTTGCGCAGCCGCATACGGGCGGCATTGATCGCGATCTGGGTCAGCCAGGTGGAAAACCGGGCCTCGCCGCGAAACTGATCGCGATGGGCAAAGGCGCGCAGGAAGGTCTCCTGGGTCACGTCTTCGGCGTCGGCTTCATTGCGGGTAATCGCCAAGGCGGTGCGGTAGATGGCATGTTCATGCCGCCGCGCCAGTTCCTGAAACGCATCCCCGTCGCCCGCCTGCACCCGCCGGAACAGTTCCAGATCTGGATCGGGAGGCCGTACGGGCTGTTCCATGCCTGACATTTAGATGTGCTCCGCCGGATGAGGATACATTTTATCAGCTCTCCGCCCCCGCCGTTTTCCCGCTCTCCTGCCTGTAGAATGAAATGATATGACCGGCAGCCACATACGCAGCCTCTTTCTCGATTATTTCGCCGCCCAGGGCCATCAAAAGGTCCATTCCTCTTCGCTCGTGCCCGCCCACGACCCCACGCTGCTCTTCACCAATGCCGGCATGAACCAGTTCAAGGATGTCTTTCTCGGCCGTGAAAGCCGCAACTACCAGCGCGCCACCACGGCACAGAAATGCCTGCGCGCCGGCGGCAAGCATAACGACCTGGAAACCGTGGGTTTTACGAATCGGCATCATACGTTTTTTGAGATGCTTGGCAACTTTTCCTTCGGCGACTACTTTAAGAAAGAGGCGATCGCCTTTGCCTGGGATCTCATGACCTCGCCGCAGTGGCTGGGCCTGGAAAAAGACCGGCTCTACGCCACCGTTTTCACCAGCGACGACGAGGCTTACGAGATCTGGCGCCGGCAAATCCAGTTGCCCGCAGAACGCATCTTCCGTCTCGGCGAAAAAGAGAATTTCTGGGCCATGGGCGAAACCGGACCCTGCGGTCCGTGCTCGGAGATTCACATTGATCTGGGCCCCCAGGCCAGCTCCGCCGGCCACGCCGATTGCGCATTTCCCTGTGAATGCGGCCGCTATGTCGAGATCTGGAATCTGGTCTTCATGCAGTACGACCGCGACTCGCAGGGCCGGCTTAATCCTCTGCCCCGCCCCTCGATTGACACCGGCGCGGGCCTGGAGCGTTTGACCGCGGTCCTGCAGGGCAAAACCTCCAACTACGATACCGATCTGTTTCAGCCCATCATTGCCCGCGCCGAAGCCGTCTCCCGTGTCCGCTACGGCGCTGCCGTGGGCAGCGATGTTTCCCTCCGCATTCTCGCCGATCACGCCCGCGCCGGAACCTTTCTCATTGCCGACGGCGTCGCGCCCGCCAACGAGGGTCGCGGCTACGTGCTGCGCAAAATTCTGCGCCGCGCCATCCGTCACGGCCGCCTGCTGGGCATTGAGGGCGCGTTTCTACAGACCCTGGCCGATGCCGTGATCGGTGAAATGCGCGCCGCCTATCCCGAACTCGACTCCGCCCGCGGCCTGATCGAGCGCACACTTTCAGCCGAAGAAGACCGCTTTACCCATACCCTCCAGTTGGCGATGAAAGAGCTGGAAAATGTTCCGATCCAGCTGCCCAACGGTAAAATCGCTGAATTTAGCCAGCTCAATGCCAGATTCCTTTCGCCCGAGCAGCGGCAAGCCCGCGAGCAGGCGGGCGGCTCGGCCCCCGTCATTCTGGGCGAAGGCGCCTTCAAGCTCTACGACACGTTTGGCCTTCCCTGGGATCTGCTGGCCGAAATCGCCGGCGAGCGCGGTTTTGAAGTGGATCGCGCCGGCTTCGACGCGGCCATGGAAGAGCAGCGGCAAAAAGCGCGCGCCAGTTGGAAGGGCGCCGAAAAATCCGTCGCCAATCCGGTCTATCAACAACTCGCCGAAGCTTCGCCCACCCGCTTCGAGGGCTATGAAACGCTCGCAAGCGACGGCTGCAAACTCATCGCCCTCATCCGCAACGGCCGGCTTGTGGACTCCGCCCAACCCGGAGAAATGCCCGGCGAAAATGCCGGTGAAACCCTCGAAGCCGTCCTCGACCGTACTCCTTTCTACGCCGTCAGCGGCGGCCAGATCGGCGACCGCGGCATCTTCGCCGGCGCTTCCGGCCATCCCCTTGCCCAGGTGCTCGATACGTACGCGCCCGTCAGCGGCCTCACCGTCCACCGCATCCAGCTTCTGGAGCCGCTCAAAACCGGCGCCATGGTCCGCGCCGAAGTGGACCCCGGCCGGCGCGCCGCCGCCCGCCGCAACCATACCGCGACCCATCTGCTGCACGCCGCGCTGCGCTCCGCCCTCGGTACGCACGTCAAGCAGGCCGGCTCGGTCGTGGACCCCGAGCATCTGCGCTTCGACTTCAGCCATTTCGCCCCTGTCGGCGACTCCGAGCTGGAGGAAATCGAAGCCCGCGTCAACCGCGAAATCTGGTCTGACACCGCGGTGCAAACCGAAGTCCTGCCGCTTGAGCAGGCGCTCGCCACCGGCGCCATGGCGCTGTTCGGCGAAAAATACCGCGCCCAGGTCCGGGTGGTCTCGATCGGCGATTTCAGCCGCGAGCTTTGCGGCGGCACGCACTGCGCCCGCACCGGTGAAATCGGCTCTTTCCGCATCGTCAGCGAGGCCAGCGTCGCCGCCGGCACGCGCCGCATCGAGGCCCTCACCGGCGAAGCCGCCTGGCGCCAGGCCCGCGAGCAGGATCGCGCCCTGCGCCGCCTGGGCCAGCTCTTGCACTCCCCGGGCGATCAGATTCCGCAGCAGGTTGAAACCCTGGTGCGCGAGCGCCAGCGGCTGGAGCAGGAACTCGATCGCGCGCGCATGAAGGCCGCCCAGAGCGGCTCCGCCAGCCAGCGCCGGCATATACAGGGCGTCCAGGTGCTGGCCCTGCGCTGCGACCAGCTCGGCCGCGCCCAGTTGCGGCAGTTGCTCGATGAAAACCGGCAAAAGCTGGGCAGCGGCGTGGTCGCGCTCGGCAGCCTGCAGGAAGACGGCAAAACCGCCCTCCTCGTCGGCGTCACCCCCGATCTGATCCCCCGGCTCCCGGCCGGCAAAATCGTCAAGTCCCTGCCCGGCATCACCGGCGGCGGACGCGCCGATCTGGCCGAGGCCGGCGGACGCGAGCCTGCCCGCCTCGATGAACAGCTCGAAGCCGTCTACGCCGTGGTCGAACAGATGTTGCTTAAAAATGGCAATTGACGCATAAGCCATACCCCCATGCCTACGCCCGTTTCCAATTCATCCCCTCCCTGGCGCGCCGGTACCGGCTTCGACTCCCACGCCTTCGCTCCCGGCATTCCCTTGCGCCTGGGTGGCGTCACCATTGCTCACACCCACGGCCTGGCCGGGCACAGTGATGGCGATGTACTGCTCCACGCCGTCTGCGACGCCATCCTGGGCGCCCTGGCGCTGGGCGATATCGGCGCCTTGTTCCCTCCCGGAGACGCCCAGTGGCGCAATGCCGATAGCCGCGTCTTCGTCCGCCGCGCGTATGAGCTGATGCGCGAAGCCGGCTGGTCCGTCGGAAACCTCGATGCCACGTTGATCCTGGAGCAGCCTCGCCTGGGACCTTGCCGTGATTCCATTCGCGCCAGCCTGGCGGATTTGCTCTCGACCGGCATCGAGGCCATCTCCATCAAGGCCAAAACCCCCGAAGGCCTGAACTGGCCCGGCACCGCCGTAGCGCAGGTCACCGTGCTGCTTTATCGCTAGTCCAGGTCTAGGGTTTTTCTGCCGCCGTGAATCGTGGACGCCCCTTTTTCCCTGTAGTGTTTTTACCCTCCGTTAAAATCGAGGGGCCTTCCACTACGCGACGTTTTTTGCCGCAATTCTATGTCGTTGAGAAATATGCCGTTTAGGCTGAATTATCATGTAATTATCATAAAATTATCATAAAATTGTTACGTAATCGTTACATTTATATGATAAATCTCCCCTGGGTCATCGCATCTAATTGAATAGATTAGCTTTATTTTATTTTTGTTTACTTTTGATCCGCGAAAATCTTGATGCTAATTAAATCCTTAAATATCTATGTTTTAAGTGGGGGGTCATTGCG
>JAKAZV010000175.1 GCA_021826505.1 Acidobacteriota bacterium
CAGGGATAAGCGTCGCATAGCGGCGTTGGAATCCGCTCGGCGATCCTCAGGTCCATCGGTGTACATTCCGGTCGCCTCGCGGTTTCCGCCTCCGCCGGCTCGCAGCTTTCCATGAAGCAATTCCTGCGGAATTGCTTTTCCCTGAGCGCTCAGCATCGTTCGATGGCGGAGGGCCGGGATCTAACAGGCAACCCCGGCCTTCCCACTCGATGCGGCTTTAATATTCTTCATGGTGGACTCGTGGGCCACCACCGGATGTTCCCGCCGGGGCGGCTCAGCGAATGCGATGCGCGGGCTGAATCCGCACATGAAAGCGGGCCAGAATGGCGCCGGTGCGGCGATCAAGATTCACGCGCGCCTCGGCATAGGCCGCGCGGGCGGCGATAGCGGCCTCCGCGGCCTGGATGCTGGCATTTTCGGCGGTTAATACGTCCAGTATGGTGGCCCGGCCGGCATGATATAAGGTTTTCTGATTTTCGAGCGCCTGCCGGGCCAGCCGCAGCGAACGCAGGGCCTGGCGCAGGCCGGCGGCGGCATTGCGCCAGGCGATATAGGCAATGGCGGCCTTCTGCGCCGCCTGGTTGCGGGCAGCTTCGTATTTAATGCGCTGCTGCGAAAGCTCCAGCCCGGCGCGGATGTTGTCGGCTCGCGCCTGGCGGTTGCGCAGCGTAAAGCTCAACGAGATGACAGCACCGTAATCGGGATACGTTGCGTGCAGCGACTGGTTCAGGGCCTGCGTCACGCCGCCCGGCAAGGGCGGGCGGACATCGGCCGCCGGACAGGGCAACTGCGCCACGGCGCAGTTGGAGCGCAGGCCGGAAAGCCCGCTGACGGTGTAGGATCCGCCCACAAACAAGCTGGGCAAAAGCGCATTGCGGGTTTCCGCCAGCGCGATGCGGTCGTTTTTTAAATTGAGCAGGTTTTTCGCGATTTGCGGGCTGTTTTGCAAAGCCAGGCTGATGGCGCGCGGCAGCGTCCAGGCAGACGCGCCGGCAGAAGGCCCGCGCGGCAAACCGCTGCTGGCCTCGACATGCACGGACAGCAAGGCGGGCGAAAGCTGCTGCGAGAGTCGCAACAGCAGTCCGATCGCTTTTGTGCGGTATTGCGTATTGGCCGCGAATGCCGCCTGGCGCGCCTGGGCCAGCTGGCTTTCCACCTGGATCAGATCCGATTGCGGCTTGCGGCCCGCGCGCACCAGTTGAAGGGTATCGTCCCGCAAATGAAGCAGCGAGGCCACGGTATCGCGGGCCAGCACGTCATCCTGTTCGGACTGGGCCAATGCCCAATAGCAGTTCGCAGCTTTCGCGGCGGTCCGCATGACCTGATTGCGGAATACCGCCGTGGCGATGCCGGTATCGTTTCTGGCCACAATCATAAAACCCCGATTCGCCGCTTTGCCAAACCCCTGGAGCAGGTTTTGCCCAATGCCGACACTCAAAGATGTCGCGACTTCAGGGTTAAACAGCAGACTGGTGGAGTTGAAGTAATCGCGAAAGCCGCTGCCGCTGATCTGCACGCTGGTGCCGGTGGGAAAAGATTGCGAATAGCCCGCCTGGGCTTCGGCGTAGTTTTCCTGATCCACCGGCGTGCCATAAAACACCAGGGAGTTGAGCGGCGTCAGGGCATGAATGTCTGCCGCGTTGATCGAAAAGCTGGGGTCATAGGATCCCTGGTTCGGGATGGCAAGACTGACCCCGCCCAGAATACTGCCCGCGCCGGAACCGGAATTGCCGGCGCCGGAATGCGAACTGGCGCCGATGGCGCTGGAAAAAAAGCTGTTCGAGATCACCGCGCCGCTGGTGCCGCGCGCCGCCGCGCCGGAAGCGGTGCGCAAAATATCGGCTTGCGCCTTGGCGCGTTCGAAGTTGGCGGCGCGCAGGTCAAGATTGTCCTTGAGCGTCAACAGCACGGCTTGCCGCAGCGATAGATTCAATTGGCCGCGGGCGGCGGCGCGGTTCAAAGCCAGGGGGTTTTGCACCCGCGGCGCCAGCCACGGCTGGGCGCGATACATATCCCAAAATTCCAGGCTGGAAGCAGAAGGAGTTGCCGCCGGCGCGGCCACCTGCAGCGGCGCAACGGATGATGCGCCGGGCCGAGCCTGGGCATACCCGCCGGCGCCGAGCAGGCTGAAGATGACGATTCCATTGATCCACAACTTGTTTTTTTTCATGACAACTCAGTTTTCCATTTGGGCCGGCGCCGGCTTCATGCCGCTGTCTTCGGTGATCCAGCCGTCGCGCAACTGAATCACGCGCCGCCCATAGCCGGCGTTGATTTCCGAGTGCGTGACTTGAATGATGGTCACGCCCTGGCGGTTCAGCTTTTGAAATAACTCCATAATTTCGCGCGCCTGATCGGAGTGCAGATTGCCGGTCGGCTCATCGGCCAGCAGCAGGCTGGGGCTGGCGATAACGGCGCGGGCAATCGCCACAAGCTGCTGCTGTCCCCCGGAAAGCTGGGAGGGAAATAAATCCTTTTTGCCTACGATCTGAAAACGGTCCAGGGTGTCGGCCACCAGCGCGGCGCGCTCCTGGGGCTTGATGTCGCGGTAGGAAAGCGGCAGATCGAGGTTTTCATAAACCGTGAGATTGTCGAGCAGGTGATAGCTCTGAAACACAAAGCCGATGTGGCGGCGGTTCAGCTCGCCGCGTTTTTTGGCGGAAAGCCGGTGCACCGGCTGCTCCAGCAGGTCATATTCGCCCGACCATTCCTGATCGAGCATTCCGAGAATGCCGAGCAAGGTGGATTTGCCCGCGCCCGAGGGTCCCATGAGGGTGACAAACTCGCCTTTTTGCACCTGGAAATTGATGCGGCGCAAGACGTAATACCGGCCGCCGGCCAGGGGATAGGATTTCTCGATTTGGCGGAGTTGAATCATGCACGGCTCTGTCGGAAGGAATGTGGCGCGGCCGCTAACTGGCGAGCCAGCGGTTTGCGGGGCTGGCGATGCCGGCGGCCGAAAGTTTCGAGCTGTAAGCGCATATTTTCGATCCCGATGAACACACTTCTCCGGCGCACCGTTCAAGAGCCGGAATTCCCGCCGCAGTTAATTGAGGCTGGCCGTCTGCTGCTCTTCGACCACCTGGCCATCGAAAAGATGAACCGTGCGGCCGGCATGGCGCGCGAAGCGGGCATCGTGGGTAACCATGCAGATG
>JAKAZV010000176.1 GCA_021826505.1 Acidobacteriota bacterium
AGGGGACCATGGATGATATAGAGGCCAGGGGATAAGCTTCGCATCGCTGCGTTCAAGGGGAAGGAAATAATATGCGCGCGCGTTTAATAACGCTGATGACGGTGGCCACACTGGCCAATCTGATCGTTGCCGGCTATCCCGTTTGGGTGATCCGGCCGTTTGTGGCGCAGCCGCCGCGGGCTCTGGCCTGGGCGATTCAGTTGCGCGACATCGGCCCCTGGACCACGCTGGCCGGACTGGCGGTCATCCTGGCCTGCGCGATCTGGCTGCTGGCGCATCCGCGAAGCCTGGAGGCCCGGCTGAAAATTGAGCCGGCGCCGGCCGCAGCGCCTGAATTTCAGGAATCGCCGGCCGAGAATGAATCCGCGGCCGCGGTGGGCGTGCAGGCGCCCGTGGCTGCCCAGGCAAAGCCGGCCACCAAACCGGCGTCGCCGCGCTTAGCTTCGGCGCTGGCGCGGGGCGGGCGGGCCATGGGGCGGCATGCCCGGCGCTGGGCAGCGGGCTATGCCGGCGTGCTGGCGGTGATCCTGGGCGGACTGACCGCCTATATCGCGCACGTGGATTATTTCCAGTGGATGTTTCATCCCGACCATGACGTGCGGACGGTTTCCATCGCGCAGTCGCACTGGCCGGATCGGGCCATGGTGCTGGACGTAGTGGTGCATGGCCAGGCGCGGGCCTATCCCATACACGAAATGGGCTATTACCATATCGTGAACGACCGGCTGGGAGGGGAGCCGATCGCGGCGACCTATTGAACGCTCTGTCACACCGGTCTGGTGTGGACAAGGACAGTGGACGGGCGGGTGCTGCATTTTTATCTGGCCGGCATCAACGACCAGAATTTTCTGATGCGCGACCGCGAAACCGGGAGCTGGTGGCAGCAGATTACCGGCACGGCCATCGCGGGACCGCTGCGCGGGGCGCATCTGCGCCTGCTGAGCACGGAAGAGATCAGCTACGGACTGTGGCGGCGGGAGTATCCCCTGGGCACCGTGCTGGCGCCGGTGGCCGGCGACCAGAAAAATTATGTGCGCCCCGGATGGGTGAAGCGATACCACAAATATCCAACCGTCATCGGCGTGCCCAGGGGTCCGCTCAAGCCGCGCTCGCTGGTGATCGGCGTGGCGCTCGACGGCCAGGCCCGGGTATATCCCTATCGCGGCGTGATCAAGCAGCAAGTGATTGAGGATCGGATCGGCAACACGCCCGTGCTGGTGGCTCTGGGGCCGGACGGGCGGACGGTCAGGGTGTTTATCCGCCGCGCGTCGGGCCTGGGCCACAGCCCGCAATTTTTCAAGGAAGTGGCGGAAAAGACCCCGGCGGCCAAAAGCCCGGCGCGGCGGAACAAGACCGCGCAGCAGCCGGCACGGGTAGTCAAAACAGCGGCGCGGATTCCAGCCGCGCATAAGTCCACGGTAAAGGGCAAAACAGCGGCCGGGAAAGCCAGGCCTGACGCGAAGGCCAAACCCAAAAAGCCGGTCTTCAAGCTCCAACCCTGGGTGTTAATAGATGCGGCCAGCGGGAGTGAATGGAATTTCCGCGGCTGCGCGGTCGCGGGCAAGGAAAAAGGCCAGTGCCTGACGATGCTGCCCAGCATTAACGAGGACTGGTTTGACTGGCATCATTACCATCCGGCAACCGTCGTTTTTAAAGAACCTGGCTTACCGGTGAAAGCGCCGAGTCACCATGCAAAAAAGTAGAACGGATCACGAAGCGGCACGGCTGCATTTATTTTTATGAAATAGCACCCTAAATTAATCCCCATATTCGCCCCATTCCGATTTCAATATGTCGGCGATTTCGCCCAGGGTGCAGTCGCATTCGACGGCGTGCAGGATGGAGGGCAGTAAGTTTTCCGTGCCGCGGGCCACGGCGGCCAAACGGTCCAGCGCCTCACGGGCGCGCGCGCCATCGCGGCGGGCGCGGAAGGCTTGCAGGCGGGCGATCTGGGCGGCTTCCCGCGCCGGATCCACGCGCCAGACAGGCGCCGGGGTTTCATCGGTCATCTGATAGCGATTGACGCCCACCACGATGGCCTGTTCCGACTCCAGCGCCTGTTGCTGGCGCCAGGCGGCATTCTGGATTTCGCGCTGCACCCAGCCGGTTTCAATCGCCCGCAGCATGCCGCCGCGCTCGCCGATGCGGGCGAAGTAGTCTTCGGTTTCCCGCTCCAGCCGGTTGGTCAGGCTCTCGACGTAATAGGAGCCGGCTAAAGGGTCGGCGGAATCGGTGACGCCGGTTTCATGGGCCAGCACCTGCTGGGTGCGCAGGGCCAGTTGCGCCGCCTCGGGGGTGGGCAGGCCGAGGGCCTCGTCGTGCGAGTTGGTATGCAGGGACTGGGTTCCGCCCAGGACGGCGGCCAGGGCCTGATAGGCGGTGCGGGTGACGTTCACCAGAGGCTGCTGAGCGGTCAGGGTCGAGCCGGCGGTCTGGGTATGAAAGCGCAGCTTCCAGGAGCGGAGATCGCGGGCGCGGTATTTTTCCCGCAGCAGCCGCGCCCAGATGCGGCGGGCGGCGCGGAATTTGGCGGCTTCCTCGAAAAGGTGATTATGGGCGTTGAAGAAAAACGAGAGCCGGGGAGCGAACTGATCAATTTCCAGTCCGCGCGCCAGCGCGGCCTCGACATAGACCTGGCCGTTGGCCAAGGTAAAGGCCAGTTCCTGGGCGGCGGTGCAGCCGGCCTCGCGCATGTGGTAGCCGGAAATGGAGATTGAATTCCAGCGCGGCAGCTCGCGCTGCGCATATTCGATGATGTCGGTGACCAGCCGCAGCGCCGGCCGCAGGGGATAGATATAGGTGCCGCGGGCGATGTATTCCTTCAGAATGTCGTTCTGCACGGTGCCCGAAAGCAGGGCGGGAGCCATGCCCTGGCGGCGCGCCTCGGCGATATAAAAGGCCAGCAGAATGGCGGCCGTGGCATTGATCGTCATCGAGCTGGAGATGCGATCGAGCGGCAGTTCCTGCAAAAGCAGCCGCATGTCTTCACGGCTGGCGATGGCCACGCCCACCTTGCCTACCTCGCCCGCGGCCAGCGGGGCGTCGCTGTCGAGGCCGATCTGAGTGGGCAGATCGAAGGCGATGGAAAGCCCGGTCTGACCCGACTGCAATAAATAGCGGTA
>JAKAZV010000059.1 GCA_021826505.1 Acidobacteriota bacterium
GCACACCCTGCGCCGAACGCACGCCACGCTGCTGCAAGCGGCGGGCGGTTCGCTCAAGGACGCCCAGGCGCAACTGGGACACGCCAAGATGTCCACCACGCTGGAGTTGTACACGCAAACCATTCCAGCGCAGCGGCGGGCCGCAGTCGAAAAACTTTCGGTTTTGATGGCGAATGATGGCCAGTTCGATAAAAATCCGGAAGCCCGGCCCGCGCAAGTGCCGCATCATCACGGACTTGCATGGTAGGCACGTGGGGACTCGAACCCCAGACCTCTACCGTGTCAAGGTAGCGCTCTAACCAGCTGAGCTACGCGCCTACGCGATGATCTGATTTTACCAGACTGCACCGCAAAAAGGATCAGGCTCCGGAATAAGCGTTGCAGAGCGGCGTTGAACATGCTTTTAACAAAACCTGCGGTTTTGTTCAGCCGCTCAGACATCCTCACATACCACCAAGTATGCTGCGGTGTCTTCGCTCCTTCGGCCCGGCCGTGAAGGCTTCAAGTCAGAGAGCGCAAGAGCTCCGCAATGGTGTCGTGCAGTTCTTTGGCCGCCGGACTGATGGCCGCCGCCGTTTCGGAAGGATGGGGAACGGATTCATTGGCCGCATCCGCCGAGTCGGCATTCGCGGCATAGATCAATTCCACCGTGCGGGAGGAATGGCCGCGCAGAGAGCGGAATTGAATGCCATGATCCGCCAAAACAAGCTGAAGCTCCGCCAGCCTGCGGGTAACCCAGTTCGGACTGCGCGGCCAAGCTCGATTTTTCCGCCCGTACCGGCGAGCCAACTGATGGAGCAGCATCGCGGGTGAGTCCTGGAATTTTCCCGCGGCCTGAATGTAAAGAATCACGGCCTCGGCAAAAGGGTCGCTGCCGGCGATTTCCTGGCTTTGCCGCATCTGGTTATCGGCCAGCAGGCCAGAAAAATATTCCGCCGGCTTATTCCGCGCCAGCATGACCGCCGTGCCCCAGCGGGTAAAATCGGCCATGCGGGGCAACTGCGGGAGCCGGGCTTGCGGCCAGGCCCGCATGGCCCGGCTCACCAGGTCCAGCAGCCCGCCCAGCAGGCGCGCATGCGCCGCCTGAAAGCCGGCCCATAGTTCCTGCTCCTCCCGCCGCCGGCCGGCCGACAGCGCATCGAGCGGCAGGAGCAGGCAGCGCTCCAGCCAGTCGGGCGCCAGGGAGGGAATTTCCAGCGCGGTCAGCAGAATCGGCCGCCGGAACCGGAAGACGATGTCTTCGCTGTCGCTGTACAGCTTGCGCTTGCTCCAAGAGCCGCCCGTCACCGCCCGGCAGAGCAGATTCACCTGCGCCTTGTTCAGCGCTCCCACATTGTCAAATACCGGCAGGGCGTGATGATCCAGAATCTCCGGCAAATGCGCGAATTGCAGATGAAAATCAAAGTTGTCGGCCGAGCTGGGGTCAATCAGCTCGCGCAGCAGCCGCGCCATGGTGGTTTTGGCCGCGCCCTGGGCGCCATAGAGGCACAGCAGAGGACAGGGCCGGAAGGGATAGACCGCCATCGTCAGCCAGGCCAGCAGAAGGTCCTGTTTCCATTCCGGCATCTCGGGCAAGAATGCAAACAACTCTCCGATATCTCCGCTGACCGGCACGGGCAGCGGCTGCTGGTGCGGGTATTGGCGAAACAACGGGGGCGGCTGCCGCACCAGCTCCCAGCCCTGGGCGCCCACGCGCACCGCGCGGCCGCTGCCGTCGGCCAGATCGAGCCACAACTCAGGCAGGCCCGGGTCCGGAAGAGCCGCGACCTGGGCGGCGGGATTTGAAATTTCCGCTGGCGCACCGGCAGCAGGCTCATGTCCGCTTTTCGCGCGCAGCGCGCCGCGGTTATACAGCACATATTGCGGGCTATGATACATCGCGCGCGCCGCCAGCACCCGCGCCGCCCGATCCACCGCAGCCGGAAGAATCGTTTTTTCGCTCAGAGCCTGATAGCGGGACATGATCCAGTTGCGAAATCCTTCACCCAGGATGGCGAAGCTGCGCATGGCTTCTCCCTCCCGTATGCGAATCCAAGCCTCCTTGCGCTCATCATGAAATAATTCGCCCGCGCCGGCGATCTCCAGCAGGGCACTGCCCTGGGTCATGTTGCGCAATTGGATGCGCGTGTTTTCGTCATTTTCAAGAAGTTCGATCATTTCGCTGGCCATGGCCGTTCCTTTGCGGAAAATCATCGCACCGGCAAGGTAGTGCAAACCAATGGCCAAATACTCTGTTTTTTTGAGTTATGAGTTCCCGGGTGTGCCAAAACGGGAAAAATGCAAATAAAACATGTATGGTCAGCAGCTTACAATTATCATAAAATAATCATATTTTTGTATCAATTGTAAAGCCCTGATTATTTTCCGATCCGTACCTTTACAACAGAACGTTTCACAGTAACATTTCGAGCCAAAAACCGGCGCTTTCATTTTTTCTACTCACCACTTCGCCGCGTGTAATACCGCTTGCGCAAATAAATATGCCAATTGCGATGTCCGGGGATGCGCAACTTCACCTTATGCACCCGGCGGCGGCTGTTCACCGCGGCGCGAAACGCCAGCTCATAGTGAATCAGTGCCTGCGCCGCCAGCCGGTCGAGGTTGGGCCCCAGCGCGTTGGTATTCATGATCGCCGCGCCGCCGGTGCTGGCTGCCAGATCGCTCAAGATTCCCTGCCGATTGCGGAAAGGGACATTCATGGCGATGGTGGAAAGATTCGCCTGGGAAAATGTGATCGGCATGCCCACCGGCTGCATCTGCATCTGTTTCGACTCTTCCGTCGCGGTTTCCAGGCCCCGCGCCACGCTCAACAGGTCATCACGGGTCGAAAGTCCGCTCGCGTCCACGGCATAAAAAGTGATATTCGAGCGGTTGCTTTCACCGATCAGGTGCTGGTAATAGGTGTCGGTGGTCGAGTTCACGTCCAGCGCCTGGGTGAAAAAAAACAGCGACTTGCGTCCCGGGAACGCCCGCAGCGTGCGCACCAGATCGTGCAGCGCGTTCAGGCTGCGCCAGCTCCGCCGCAACTGATGCATGCGGGCGCGGTTGTAGGCGCTGTCGGCCAGAAACTGCTGATCCATGACATAACTTGCCATGGATAGCTTTGTGATTTGATTGCTGACGTTGCTGGCCGAACTCAGCTCCATCGTGCCTTCCGTGCGCAGCACGCTTTGCTCCTGGGTGTCGTATTGCTTCCAGGCATGGATGGTCTGCCGGCTGGGCAGGCTGGTGGCCAGCCGCACGGCTTGCGCCAGCCGGGCTTTGTCGCAGGTAAAAGGCTGGATGAGCTCCAGGTCTCCGGTGACCTGAAACACCGCCACATAGTCGCCGGAATCGAGATCATGGCGTATGAAATGCAGCGCGCCCCGCCGGGCCATGATGCGCGCCCCCGCGCCCAGCGAATCAAAGACCAGCGCGATGAGGTTAAAGCGCTGGTGATAGACCGCCGGCGGCAGATGGCGGAAGCCCGCTTCCCGCCATTGCTGCCGGGTCAGCCGCACCGAATGCTTTACCAGCCGCAGGCTGGTGATTTGGCGCGGCCGGCCGTTGTCGAAGATCCGCAGCTGACTGGCCCGGAGATTTTTTACCGGATGGCCATGGCGGTTGGTCACCATCATGTCCACCATGACTTCATTGACTTTTTTATGAAAAATCAAAGGCCGCGCGGGCAGGGAAGCGGCGCCCGGCGCCTGCTGGCCCCAGCCGGCAATGACCGCAGTGAAAGCAATCAGAACGATGACCGCCAGCCGCCGACCAACCCACCGCCCGGCCCGGAAAAATTTCATTATCGGCGCCTCTACGCTGGATTCTACGCCCGGGGCTGGCTTTCCACAATGACCACTTTAGCCCAATCTCGCAATACCAGCGGTTTTTCACATTTACAACTTCAGCGTTCCGTGTTCCGTATGGCCGAGGATCAGCCGCATCGCATGCGGCAACAGCCGCGCCAGCGCCCGCCAATACTGCTCCACCGCCCGGGGGCTGCCGGGGAAATTGATTATCAGGCAGTAATGATCGCCGGCCGCAGCCGAGGCCAACGGCCCCGCGATTCCCGCCATGCCGCGGCTCAGCCACGCCCGGGGCTCTTCCGCCGATGTGGCCTGCCGCAGATATTCCTCCAGTCCCTGCGCCCGCCGCGCACACACCTTTGCCGTCGCCTCCGGCGTATGGTCGCGCGGCCCCAGCCCCGTACCGCCGGTGGTCAGTATCAAGTCGCATTCGGCCGCCAGATCCCGCAGGCATGCCTCGATCGCCGGGGACTCATCGGCGACGACGCGCCGGAAGCGCAGCTCCGCGCCGGAAGCTTGCGCCAATGCCGCCAGCGCCGGTCCGCTACGGTCTTCCCGCGCACCCGACGCCACGCCGTCGCTGATGGTCACGACGGCCGCGCGAATGCCCGTCAAGGTAAGCTCAGTCATAAAGGATCACGCTCAGCATCGTTTGACGGCGGAGGTCCGGGATCTTAAGATGAGGCCCGGGGCCGGCGCCACGGTCCGCTTTTGCCGCCGCGTTTTTCCAGCAGTTCAATGCGCTCAATCACGATGCCATGGTCCAGCGCCTTGCACATGTCATACACCGTGAGGGCCGCCACGCTGGCCGCCGTCAGCGCCTCCATTTCAACTCCGGTCACCGCATGGGTTGCCGCCTCGGCCACGATCTCAACCCCGCGGCCGAGGCGCTTGATCCTGATTTCGACCCGATCCAAAGGCAGGGAGTGGCAGAGCGGAATCAGCTCCGCCGTACGCTTCGCCGCCTGGATGCCGGCAATTCTCGCGATTTCCAGCGGGTTGCCCTTGGGATTGCGCGCCAGCTCCCGGCTGACGAGTGCGTTCCAGCGCACGCGGGCCCGCGCACGCGCCATTCGCGCAGTCGCGGTTTTATGTCCGACGTCCACCATATGCACATCACCCGCGGGCGAAAAGTGGCTGAGGGAATGGGGCGATTTAGACAGCGGCTTTTTCATAAGATCACGCTCAGGGATAAGCATCGCATAGACACCCCCTCCTCGTAGACCGAGGCCACGGGTAAAACCAATCATTCCTTCCATCTGCTAAACTTTTCATCGTGCCTCCGCCGCCTGATCCAGTCCGTTACTTCTGGATTACCGGGCGCGTGCAGGGCGTGGGATACCGTTATTTCGCGCAATCGGAAGCCCGGCGGCTGGGCCTTTCCGGCTGGGTTCGCAACCGCCGCGAGGGCGCGGTCGAAGTACTGGCCGAGGGTCCGCCGGATCAGCTCGAACGCTTTGAGCAGCGCCTGCGCCAGGGCCCCAGCGCGGCCCGCGTGGACGCGGTTCAACGGCAACCCGGTCCGCCCCATACCCTGCCATCCGGCGAATTTATCGTGAAAGAGGATCTATGACCGCTGCCGCCCAGCCCGCCGACGATTTGAAACGCCTGATTCGCGAAGTTCCCGACTGGCCCAAGCCCGGCATCCTGTTCTATGACATCACCACGCTATTGAAAAATGGCCCCGCCCTGCATCGGTTGATTGACCGTTTTGCCGAGCGCTATGCCGGACACAATATTGACCTGATCGCCGGCATCGAGGCCCGCGGCTTCATCTTCGGACCCGCCCTGGCCTACCGTCTGGGCGCCGGCTTTGTCCCCGTGCGCAAGCCGAAAAAACTGCCCTCCGTCACGGTCAGCGCCAAATACTCGCTGGAATACGGCACCGATACTCTCGAAGTTCACCAGGACGCCATTCAGCCCGGCCAATCCGTCCTGATCGTGGACGATCTGATCGCCACCGGAGGGACCGCGGCCGCCGCCGCCCAACTGGTGGAAACCCTGCATGGAAAGGTCGCCGGGTTTGGTTTTGTGGTCGAGCTTACGTTTCTGAACGGCAGGGCCAAGCTGCCCGGCTATGACATCTTTTCTCTAATGCAATACGACAAATAGAGGGTCACGCTCAGCAGCGTTTGGCCGAGACCTAACCGGATTTTTCGTTGGGGCGGGGCTACTTTACAACCTGTCTCATAAAGCCGTGTGTAGTAAAGTTCACACTATGCATGCGGCTTTTCTTTCGCTCGGGCCCATTTGCCGGCATAGCCGGCAAATGGGCACCCCTCCGCCCAACGCGCGGAATTGTTTCGCTGGAAAAGCCGCATACCTACCCTGATTTGATGCTATGCACCATTTATGAGACAGGTTCTATTTGCTTCACCGGGTCAGGCGTTCGCGGCGGCTTCTTCGGCGGCAATATCGCCACTGTGCAGGTTCAGCACCTGCTTGAGCGTTCCACGCTCGTTTTCAATCTTTTTCTGCAGCATCAGAATGGCGTAAATGAGCTGCTCCGGCCGCGGCGGGCAGCCCGGCACATATACATCCACCGGCACCACCTGGTTGCAGCTTTGCACCACGGCGTAATTATTGAATACCCCTCCCGAGGTCGCGCAGGCGCCCATGCTGATGACATAGCGCGGCTCCGGCATCTGCTCATAGAGCTGGCGCATCACCGGCGCCATCTTCTGCGACACCCTTCCGGCCACAATCATCAGATCCGACTGCCGCGGCGAGGGCCGGAAGACTTCCGCCCCAAAGCGCGCGATATCAAACCGCGCCGCCGACATGGACATCATCTCGATGGCGCAGCAGGCCAGCCCGAAGGTCATCGGCCAGATGGAGTTCTTGCGCACCCAGTTCACGGCCTTATCGAGCGAGGTCAGCACAAAGCCGTCATAGCCCGGCTGGCCGTAAAAAATCTCCCGCGGGCCGTCATGGGGATCAAGATTCTGGTAGCGTTCCTTGCCCAGGCTCATATTTTTATCTTAAACCTGATTGGGGTCATTCGCGCGGGCAGCATTCGCCCCGCGGAATCGCGCTGCCATGCGGGCACTGCCGCGGATGCTGTAAAAACGCGCAAATCCGGCTGGTGGCCTCGGGGCTGAGAATATGCTCGAACTGGCAGGCCTGGGCCTCCAGCTCGCTCTCGTCGCGGAGCTGAAAGGTGTCGCTGAAGAGCACTTCGGCCAGGCGGTGCCGGCGTATGATGTCGGCCGCGCGCCGTTCGCCCGCGCCGGCCAGCGCCAGCCGACCGCCCGCGCGGCTGATCCAGCCGCGCCGCAGCAGCGTCTCGATGGCCCGCATCGCGCTCAACGGCCCGGTGATGCGCAGCGTTTCTTGATGCGCCGGCTCGTCGTTTTCCCGGCGCAGCCAGAGCTGCTCCAGAATTTCGTCGAGCTGTTCCTCGTCGCCGCCGCCAAAGATGCTGATGTCGCTGATGCGGCCGTGGTGCAGCTCGATCCGCCGGCCGGCGGATCGAGCAATCGTCGGGTCGTGCGTGACCATGACGATGGTCTTGCCCGCCTGGTGCGCCCCGCGCAACAGCTCCATCACGATTTCTTCGTTTTTCTCATCCAGATTTCCGGTCGGCTCATCGGCCAGAATGATGGCGGGATCGTTGATCAGCGCCCGCGCGATCGAAACCCGCTGCTGCTCGCCGCCCGAAAGCTGCGCCGGCAGATGTTCGGCCCGCTCCGCCAGCCCCACCCGCGCCAGCGCCGCCCGGGCTTCGGACTCATCCGTCAGGCTGTGAAAATGCTGCGCCAGCAGCACATTTTCCAGCGCGGTCAAATAGGGAATCAGATGGAACTGCTGAAATACAAACCCGATCTTTTCCGCCCGGAACCGCGTCAGCTGCCCGCGCGTGTAGGACGAAACATCCACGTCCGCGATCAGCACCGAGCCCGTCGTCGGCGTGTCGAGGCAGCCCATCAGGTTCACCAGCGTGGTCTTGCCCGAACCCGACGGTCCCATCACCGCCAGCCATTCACCCGCCTCCACCGTCAGCGACACGCCGTCCAGCGCGGCGACAGCGCCGTAGCGTTTGGTGACTTCCTGGAGGTCAATGGCGGGCATGGAGTGAGTTAATAAACCGCGAACTATAAATCGTAAAGCATACGGGAAGATTCAGTCATCTGACTCAGGGTTATTCATCCCATCATTCACCGCGCAATATTTCTGCCGGATGGGCCTGCATAATCATGGGAAAAGGCGCAAGTCCGGCCATGAAGGCCAGTCCCAAACCCACTGCCAGACCGAGGAATAAGGCCATGGCCGACGGCGCCAGCGCCGTTCCATAGGCCGCTTCGCCCACGCCGCGCGCGATCGCCGTTCCGGCGATCAGGCCCAGCCCTCCGCCGGCCGCGCCCAGCGCCAGCGCCTCCATCGCAAATTGAGTGAGCACCTGCCGGTTCCCGGCTCCGATCGCCTTCATAATGCCAAATTCCCTGCGCCGCTCAATCGCCAACCCGGCCAGCGTGGCGATGCCGCACAGCGCCAGGGTCAATAGAATCACCAGCGCCGACCAGAGCAGCAGCCCGCGCGTGCGCAGCAGCAAATCCCCTTCGCCGGCCGCAATCTGACGCACCGGAGAAATCGCGGCCCGCGGCAGCAAACGCCGCAGCCGCAGGGTTAATAATCTGATTTCACTCGCCGGCGCGGCGATCTCGACCGTGGTATAGCCCTGAATGCCAGTGAGCCGGCGCACGGCCGCCCGCGGCGCAAAAACCTGATCGTCGGCTTCGCCTCCGGAGGCAACAATACCCGCCGCCCGACATTGCGCCGTCCGTTCGCCATAACCCAGGGCGAGGAGATCCCCCGGCTTGAGCCGCAGCGCCCGGGCCGCCTGCGCGCCGAGCCAAACCGGCGTTCCGGACGGTGCGCCGTTGCCGGAAGAGGCGGAATCACTCCCGCGGCTGACTCGCCACGCCGGGTTAAGCCGCCGCATGGATTGCCAATGCGCGCCCGCCATCGCGATCGTGTGCCAGCGCCCGTTGCCGGCGCGAATCCGCGCCACGGCATAGGTGATTCCAGCCCAGGGGATTCCGGGCCCAAGCGTTTTCTTCACCACGCCCGCATCCTTTTGCGTCAGCCATTCTCCATGCTTTGCGGGGGCAAGGATCAGGTTGGGGCCGAAGTCGCGAAACTGCCGGCTCACGCCGCGCTCCACTCCGCCATAGACCGTGACCAGCGCCGTCACCAGCGTGGAGGCCAGCGCAACCGAGAGCAGCGCGATCACCGACTTGCGCTTGCGCCGCCAGAGCGACGCCGCCGCCAGATCATTGAGCCCAAACTTCGAGTTTTGTCTCGTCCTGGCCATGACTCGATTCACCGCAAAGCATTCGCCGGATCCAGCTTCATGGCCCGGCGCAGCGGCTGCGCGCATCCGATCAGGGCCACGATGACGGCCAGCGCCAGCATCAAGGGCGCCAGCACCGGTTTGGAATGCGCCGCATAGCCCAGCACCTGCCGCGAGATCAACGCCGCCAGGCCTTCTCCCAGTCCAAATCCCAGCCCGCCTCCGGCCAGCCCCAGGATGCCCGCTTCCAGCAGGAACAACCGACCGATGGCGCCATCGCCGGCTCCGATTGCTTTCATCAAAGCGATCTCCGGCTGCCGTTCACTGACCGCGGCGGTCATTACGCTGGCAATGGCTAACCCGCCAGCTATCAGAGACATAACCGTTAACAGCAAGAGCAGCAGATTTACTTTATTCAATATCCGGCCCTCGCCGTCTTCCACCTTGCGCACGATGTTGACCCGCGCGCCGGGCCAGATCTGGGTGATCTGGGCGGCGATGGAGCGCGCATAAGGCGAGCACATCCAGCGCTCTTTTTCCGCCGCGGTCATGGTGTCGGGATTTTCGCGTGAAAATGCGTCGGGCGGCTTGGTCAGCGCCGAAACCAGCACCCGCCGCGCCTGTCCGGGACGCCCGGCCAACTGCTGGGCGATCTGCAAAGGCGTGATCAATTCCCGGTCTTCCGCGCCTCCGGTCGAAACAATTCCGCTCAGCCGCAACATCACATGGGCGCGTGAGGTTTGAACCTCGATGCCTTGTCCCCGATGCCAGCCCATCCGCCGGGCCAGACGGATGCCTGCCAGCGCCTGGGGCAGGGGAGTTTCGCGGCGGAGATTAAGGGTGGTTTCTGTCGCTTTCGGCGGATCATTTTCAATCTGCCGGGCATCATCTATCTTCTGATCATTTGGCCAGCGGCCATAAATTTTCCAGGCCGGCGCCAGCGCCTCCAGCCCCGTCAGCATGGGCCGGGCGTGGCCGCTCCGCGCTACCGGGGCGGAAAAATATGCGCCCTCCAACGGTATGGCTTGACCATTCGAGCTGGCTTTGACAAACAGTTCGGGGGTGAAAGCCAGAATGTTGTGTTCCCAGAAAATGCTTTTTAACCGCGGCAGGTACTGGAGATTCAGATACGCTCCGCTACGCGCCGGCCGCAGGTCCACTCCACCCACGCGCACCGGCAGAGACGCCGCTGCCGGCACGATGGTCAGGTTCACGCCATAGCGATGCAGTTCGCGGCTGAGATCGTCGCCGGCATTGGTGCGGATTACCAGCATCGCCGTCGCCACCGTCATGCCGGCGGTAATCGCCGCCAGCGCCAGCAGCTTGCGCCCGCGCTGCCGCACAAAGGACTGTCTTAAAATTCGGCCATACATAGGTTGATCTGGCTCAGGATTTGCGGAACAAAGGCGCTTCGCCGGCCAGCACGCCCACCCGGATCAGCACCTGATTTCCGACCACCTGATACTGCAATGGAATCGGGTTGCAGCCGCCGTATATGCCAATCGTAGCCGTATTGACGGGCGCATCGCAGTTGCGGCAGAACAGCATCTGTCCGTTTTGGTAATAGCCTTTGCCGCCGCAAATCTGGCAGGCGTCAAAAGCCAGGGCGAGATGGCCATTGGGTTTGCGCAGGGCAAAAAATCGCACCGGCCCTCCCGGCGTGATCACTTTATACCGGTGCAGGTTGCCGTTTTCAATCTGGCTCACCGGCACGGAAACCAGGCCGTTATGAGCGGTCAGCAATGTGGCCGGCGTGAGCGAGGCAATGGACCGGGAATAGACGTATTCGGCTGAAAACATGACGATAAAAAGAAAAGCCGCGCCATAGGCCAAGCCGCTCCATAGCTTTTCCCGCTTCAGCCGCGCCTTTTCCCGCCGCAGCACGGCCGGGCTGGGCTGGCTTGCGCCGGCCGCGCCCCCTCCCACTGCAACCGCCGCCTCCGCGCGCTTCATCCGCGATTCCCGCAAGAGCAGCAGGCCCGCCAAGCCCAGCACCACAATAAAGAAAAACACCTCATTGCTGACAATCGGGCCGATGATGGCCATTTCGCGCCGCGAGGCGGGCAGCACGCCGGCTTCCGACAGCTCATGCGCTCCGGTGATGAAAAGCTGGATCGCGATAAACCAGAGAATATAAGACGTTACCCGGAAAAACCGCCGCAGATCCACCTTGACCGCGCCTTTTACAAACGCCACTCCGAACAGCACCGCCAAAACCAGGCCCAGCACCGAGCCCATCCAGGCCAGCAATTCGGAAGTGTTGAATGAGACCGCCGTCAGCATCAACACCGTTTCCACGCCTTCGCGCAGCACCATGAAAAATACAAATAAAAACAGGCCCGTGGCCGAGGCCCGGCCGACCAGCGCCTCGATTTTTCCCTCAATCTCATGGCGCAGATGCCGGGCGGTTTTTTGCATCCAGTACACCATGCTGAGCACGAAGACGCCCGCGATCACCATGGTGATGCCTTCAAAGCGATCGTCATTCCATTGCAGCCGGGTCATCACGATTGCCCCGGCCAGGCTGATGGCGAAGGCCAGCCCCAAAGCCGCATAGACTACCCGGTTGAGGTCTTCCCGTCCGATTTTGCGCAGATAGATGATGGCAATGGCCACCATCAAGGCGGCTTCCACGCCTTCCCGCAGCGTAATAATGAGCTGTTCCAACATGGCAATCTGGGTCCTGGGCCGGCTAAACCATTGAAATACCAGCCTGAGGAATCATTACTCATTAGTATAGATTCACTCCGGATTCCAAAGTCAAGCCGGTTTCGCAAAGAAGATGATTAAAATCCTGATTTTGCTTATGTTTGCGGTACGGCTTCGCAGTTGGGAAATTCGGTGTAAAACATCTGCCCGGTCCAGCCCGCTGCCCGCATTCCCGGCAGGCTGGAATAATAGGCTCCGACGACCCAGTTTTTGGCATTGAAAAAATGCTGATGGAGCGGGGTTTTGAAGGCGGACTGATCGGCGGCGTGCAGAATCCGGTCCTGTTGCGCGGCATTCAATTGCAGAAAAGTCTTCCGGTATCTCCGGCGGGCTTCGGCATCAAATGCGGCCAGGGCATCGAGCAGTTTCTGGCGGGCGCCCGGCCCAACTCCGACCGTGCCTTTGGGATCATTTCCACCGGTGGCAAAACTCTGAGGCGCATCCGCGGGCAGCACCGATAAGAGCCGGTCTATGAACTGATGAATTTTAGCCTGCTTCGATCCCGGCGCGATCCGTTCACCCAGCGCGCTCAGCGTCGCTGCCTGATGGCGATCGAGAAATAATGGCCGCCAGCTTTTTTTCGCGGTTTTGCCGGAAGCCGCGGCGCCGGCCTTGGGCCGAGGAGAAATGACGGCCGCTTTTTCACCCACGGCCAGCGTGGCCAATCCGGCAGCGCCGAGCATGCCGCCCATCATCCTGCGCCGGCTCAGAGAACGAGAAGAAGTCGGAGCGCCCTTAATAGAAGGAGATTCAGGCATGGATGACATTGTAAGCGACCGCGAGCTGAAGGCCGCTATGCGGCGCTGGAGCCCTGGGCCCGCTTCCAGACCAGATAAGCCCGGATGAGGCCATCCAGATCGCCATCGAGCACCCGCGACGGATCGCCAATTTCCAGCCGGGTGCGCAAATCCTTGACCATTTGATACGGCTGCAGAACATAGGACCGGATCTGGCTGCCGAAGTCTATGTCCAGTTTGGCGGCCTCAATTTTAGAGGCTTCGGCGCGGCGCTTGGCCAGCTCATATTCGTAGAGCCGCGAGCGGAGAATCTTCATGGCCGAAGACCGGTTTTTGTGCTGCGAGCGCTCGTTCTGGCACTGCACCACGATATTGGTCGGCAGGTGCACGATGCGCACCGCCGAATCGGTCATATTCACATGCTGGCCGCCCTTGCCGCCGGCCCGGAAGGTGTCAATGCGCAAGTCCTCATCGCGGATATTGATCTCAATCCGGTCATCAATTTCCGGGCTGACAAAAACGCTGGCAAACGAAGTGTGGCGCCGTTTGGCCTGATCGAAGGGCGATATGCGGACGAGCCGGTGCACGCCCGTCTCCGATTGCAGCAGCCCGTAGGCATATTCGCCGGTGATGGTGAAGGTGGCGGATTTAATGCCGGCTTCTTCCCCCTCCTGCCGGTCGTTCAAGGCCACGGTAAAGCCTTTGCGTTCCGCCCAGCGCAGATACATGCGCAGCAGCATTTCAGCCCAGTCCTGGCTTTCTGTGCCGCCGGCGCCAGGATGCAGGGTCACAATGGCGTTGAGAACGTCGTTTTCCCCATTCAACAGCGTGCGGGTTTCGATGGTTTCCAGCTGTTCCCGCAAGGCCGCAATTTCCCGGCGCAGGTCTTCAATGACCACCTCACCTTCGCGTCCCAGGCTGAAGAGGGTTTCAATATCTTCCAGGCGCCGGGCCAGATCGCGATCCGCTTCCGCCAGCTCGGCCGCGCGCTTACGCTCGCGGTTGACGGCCAGGGATTTCTCGCTGTCCTGCCAGAAACCGGGAGCGGCGATCTGCTGATCCAGAACGGCAAGCCGGGCATGGAGATTGGGAACGTCAAAGATACCTCCGCACGTCGAGCGCGCGCGTTTGCAAGGCGGAAAACTCGCGCTCGAGTTCGTCGGTGGAAGCGGGCAGGGAAGCCGGCATGCGGTCTATTATACCGGAGGCGAAGAGGCAATCTTTCTCAGCGGCAGAAAGGCGCCCGCCAGCGCCAGGCATGAAATCAGCAGGCAGCTCCAGGCCAGCCAATCGCCGTGCCGGTCATAGAAAGTCTGCCGGCGCAAGGCAGCAAAACGCGCCTTGAGTATGGTCCGCACATGGCGCGGCAGCCGTGCCACCACCCGGCCGTAAGGGTCAATCACGGCGGTGATGCCATCGTTGGTGGCGCGCAGAAGCCAGCGGTGATTTTCAATGGCCCGCGCCCGCGCCCCGTTCAGGCTCTGCTCGATGGCGGATGAGTTTCCATACCAACCGTCATCCGATAAATTCACCAGCCAGCCCGCGCCCCGGTGCGTCATCTGACGCGCGAGGGCGGGGAAATCCGATTCATAACAAATCATGACCCCAAACCGGTTCTTGCCCTGGGGAAACAGCACGATGTGTTTGCCAGGGATGAAGCTGCCCGCCTGCGCCGTCCATTGCCGGATCAGCGGAAGATGCGTGAACCAGGCCGGCAAGGGAAGATCTTCGCCAAAGGGAACCAGGTAGATTTTGTCGTAGCGGACGCCGGCTTTGCCGTCAGGCAAAATCTGCAGGGCGGAATTGTAGGGCTGATTCTGATCGGGGTTGCCTTGCGCGTTATAGGCGAACCCGACTTCTTCCAAAACCAGATTGCTGTGCAAGGCCGGCGTCAAACCGGCCAGAGTGCGGCGCAGCTCCGGTTCCAGTTGATACTCGAGCGGCGCCGGCTGCTCGGGCCAGAGGATCAGGCGCTGATCGGCCTGCCTGCCGGATGCCGCCGGGCCAGACCGGCATTGCAGGCTCAGCCGGCTCATGCGCAGCAAAAAGTTTTGAAAATTCGCGTAATTCCAGGTGGTGTCAAACCGTGTGGCCGGCTGAATCAGGCAGGCGTGTAATGGTCCAGAGGGCGTAGACGGAAGCGTGACCGGCCAATAGGTAAAAACCAAAATCACGGCCAGAATTGCCAGATCGAGCCGGAGACGCCAATGCCTGAATAAAACGATCAGGTTTGATTTTGTAAACCATTGAAGAGTATTGGCTTTGTAGATATAAATCGCAAGGCTTGCCACGGCGCAATTTGCGAGGGCGATGAGAAAACCGGCGGCGTAAATTCCGCCCCAGGGCAGTGTGCGCATCAGGCTGGCCTGGTTGATCTGCGAGTAGCCCAGAAGGTTCCAGGGAAAGCCTCCAAAGGGAATATGGGTGCGCAAAAGCTCGATGGCCGTCCAGAGAAAAGCCAGCAGCCAGGGCATGGATTCCGGGATTTTTCGCGCCAGACGGTGCCCCACGCCGCAGAACAAAGCCCAAAAAAAGCCCATCAACCCCAGAAAGAGCACAAATCCCGCGGCCGCCACGGGGGCACTCAAATTTCCATAACGATGAATGGTGGTGTAAATCCAGGGGCAACTGCCGGCAAAAAATATCGCGCCTCCCAGATAGCCGGCCCCAAAGGCCATTCCGGGCCTTCGCGCCATATAAATAATGAAAATTAAAGGCGTGACGGAAAACCAGGCGAGCCAGCTCCAGTCGAGTTTGGGAAAACTGGCGATGGATAAAGCGCCCGCCAGCGCAGCCCAGGCCAGGCAGGCGGCCCACCCCATCTCCGGCGGATGGATTCCCGCTCCGGCGGCGGAGAGTTTCCTAGTTGTGGGCGCGGATGCCGACATGCGGTTGAACATTCAATTTACACCCGGGAGGCTGTTTGAACCTTCGGTCATTCAACCAACGATAAGCTAGACTGAATCCATGCCTGCCCAGAAAACATCACGCGCCGGCGCCAAGCTTATGCCCCGCCGCTACAGCGACGAACATGCCGGCGCCGGCATTCACGCGCCGCTGCCAGGGCTTGAAACCTGGCCTAACCAGTATACG